>CAMNWW010000001.1 GCA_946566415.1 uncultured Lachnospiraceae bacterium
GACCAAGCCGTGACCGTTAGCCTCCTTCGTTGGTTTTACAGAAAATGAAGTTAAAGAGCTATGTATAACTTACAGCATGGACTATGAAGAAGTAAAACGTCTGTACGACGGTTATTGCTTTGAAGGTACAATACATATCTACAGCCCGCGCTCTGTAGTAAGCGCTATGCTCACCCACAGTTATGATAATTTTTGGAATAAAACGGAGACCTTTGAGGCGCTAAGAGATTATATTATTTTAAATTATAAAGGTCTGCGTGATACCGTCACAGAACTTCTCGCAGGAGCTTATAAAAGGATAAATACGGCAACCTTCACGAATGACATGACTACTTTTTCTTCGGCAGACGATGTCCTCACCTTGTTGATTCATCTGGGATATCTTGGATATGATTTCAAGAAAAAGGAAGTATTTATACCGAATTCAGAGATTGCTTCGGAATTTTGTAATGCAGTAGAATCTGCCGGATGGGAAAATCTTACAGATTCAATTAAAAAATCTGAGGAACTTCTAACTGCAACAATTAACAGGGACACCGAGGCTGTCGCGGTTGGGCTTGAAGCAGCGCATATAGAAACCTCTATCCTGACATATAATGATGAGAATGCTCTCTCCTGTACTATTGCGCTTGCATATTACAGTGCCAGAGAGTACTATACTTCCTTCCGAGAACTTCCAGCCGGAAAAGGATTTGCTGATATAGTATATATTCCGCGGAAGAATCATCCAGATAAACCTGCACTTGTCATAGAGTTAAAATGGAATGAATCTGCACAAGGCGCTATTGAGCAGATAAAAAACAGATGCTATGCCGAGTCATTGAAAGACTATCAAGGAAACCTGCTTCTTGTCGGTATAATTTATAATAAGAAAACAAAAAAGCACCAGTGTATTATTGAGCAGTATCATAAGTAATTCGTTTTCTATAGGCTGCCATATATCCATAAGTATATTTTTCTTGCAATTACTGGGGAAAATGTGTAGAATAATCCTCAAGGAGCAGATTATGGAAGTCTGATGGCAGGCGGAAGGATTTCAATCTTATGACGGATTTTTTAGTGAAGATGTTCGTAAAAGAATATAATGAAGTAGAGAAGGTGTCTGTCCGTACCGCATACGGTGTGCTTGCGAGTATGGTGGGCATCTTTTGTAATGTATTCCTTGCGGCGGTAAAGGCAGCGATCGGAATTCTTCTTCATAGTGTTTCGGTGCTGGCGGATGCCTTTAATAATTTATCGGACGCAGGATCTTCCATCATCGGTCTGGCAGGGGTGAAATTAGCAGAGAAACCTGCGGACAAAGAGCATCCTTTCGGACATGGGAGGCTGGAATATATTGCGGCGCTTATTGTTTCATTCCTTGTGATCGAAGTGGGATTTACCTTTTTCAAGGACTCTATCGGGAAGATCAGACATCCGCAGGAGCTTCAGTTCCGGCTTCTTTCGGTCGTTATTTTGGCGCTTTCTATCGGGGTAAAGCTGTGGCTCGGATTCTTTAATAAGAAACTTGGCCGCCGTATCGACTCCCAGGTGATGCTGGCAACGGCGGCGGACTCTTTAGGAGATGTTATTACGACATCGGCAACGATTTTGTCTATTCTATTCTGGCATGTAACAGGAATCAATATCGACGGTATTGTTGGCGTCGGCGTGTCGCTGGTGGTGATGTGGGCGGGCGTCGGCATTGCAAAGGATACCCTGGAACCGCTGATCGGCGCTGCTGCGTCGCCGGAAGATTACCGTAAGATCAAGCAGTTTGTTGAAAAGTACGAAGGGATCGTAGGTAGCCACGATCTGATTATACATAACTATGGACCGGGTCGAAGCATGGCAAGCATTCATGCTGAAGTGCCAAGCGACGTGTCGGTGGAGACTTCTCACGAGATTATTGACAGGATAGAAAGAGACGCCGCGAAAGAGCTGGGGATTTTTTTAGTGATTCATATGGATCCCCTTGAAATGAAAGATCAGACGGTGTTGGATACCAGGAAAAAGGCAGAGCTTGTAGCTGAAGAATTGGACCCGAACCTGGGGATTCATGATTTTCGGATGGTGCCCGGCGAGGAGCAGATTAATCTAATATTTGATCTGGTAGTTCCCTGGGAATATTCTCAGAAACAAGGGGAGGAATTGATGCGTGAGCTGACGCGCCGGATACAGGAAATGGATAAACGGTATCAATGCGTGATTACGGTAGAACAGAGCTATATTAAGTCGCCGGAGCGGCGCTGAGGAGGAACAAGGTAAATGTATACGTTTGAGAGCAGGGTAAGGTTCAGTGAGGTTGATCATACGGAGCAGATGACGCTTCCCTCGCTGGTTAATTATTTTCAGGACTGCAGTACGTTCCAGTCGGAAGATTTGGGGCTGGGGGTTGATGTCCTTAAGAGGAGAAAAAAGGCGTGGATCCTGTCTTCGTGGCAGATCGTTGTGAACCGTTACCCACGGTTCGGTGAGAAAATAAGGACAGCGACCTGGGCGACGGGGTTCGACGGATTCTTTGGAACAAGGAATTTTCAAATGACAGATAAGGAAGGACAGGCAGCCTGGGCAAATTCGGTATGGATATTTATGGATATCGAGAAGGGGCGGCCTGTGCGGCCGGCGGCGGAGGATGTGGAGGCTTATGGGATGGAAAAGCCTTTGGAGATGGAGTTTGCCCCACGCAAGATCGCGCTTCCGAAGGAGACGCGGGAGCAGGAAGGGTTTTCGGTACGGGCGGATCAGATTGACACCAACGAGCATGTGAATAACTGCCAGTATATCCAGATGGCGGCGGAGGTAATGCCGGAGTGTGCAAGATCAGGGCAGATTCGGGTGGAATACCGGAAGTCGGCCGTGCTTGGAGACAGAATTTACCCGAAAACAGCGGTGGAAGCCGCCAGGAAGATCGTAGAACTATGCGGCGCAGACGGCAAGCCGTTTGCAGTAATCGAATTTAAGGAGAACGGACAGGATGGAATTAGGTAAAAAACAGGTGTTGACCGTAGTAAAACGAGTGGATTTCGGGGTATACTTAGGAAGTGACGAGGAAAAGGTACTTTTGCCGAAAAAGCAGGTGCCGGAAGGAATCGAGCTAGGCGACCCGGTGGAGGTGTTCTTATACCGGGATTCTTCAGACCGCATGATCGCGACCACCAAGGAACCCAGGCTGACACTGGGAGAGACAGCGTATCTTGAAGTGGTCCAGGTCGGGAAGATGGGGGCGTTTCTGGATTGGGGACTGGAAAAGGATTTGTTTCTTCCTTTCAGGGAGCAGACGATGAAGATAAAAGAAGGAGACCGGTGCGTGGCGGCGCTTTATGTGGATAAGAGCGGGAGGCTCTGTGCGACGATGAAAGTATATCCATATCTGCGCAAAGATTCGCCTTATCAGAAGGATGATGAAGTAGAGGGCGTGATCTACGAATCAAGTAAGAATTTCGGCATGTTCGTTGCCGTAGATGAAAAGTATTCCGCTTTGATTCCGAAGAAAGAAGTGACAGGGGAACTGGCGGTAGGACAGCATATTCATGCGAGGGTAACGGAAGTGAAAGAGGACGGAAAGCTGGACTTAAGTGTACGCCAAAAGGCGTTCGTTCAGTTGGAAGAGGACGCTGTGCGTGTTTTTGAACGGATGGAGCAGCTTGGAGGAGAACTTCCCTTTAACGATAAGGCGGACGCGGAGGTTATACGGGCTGAATTTGGGTTTAGTAAAAGCGCTTTCAAGCGTGCCGTAGGACACCTCTATAAACAAAGAAAAATAGAAATTCGTGAAAAAACACTTGCAATTATAGAAAAATAGTGTAAACTGAGTGTCGGAAGAATAGTATGAAGAGAAAAGAAAGGAGTTGTACATTATGAAGGTACAAAATATTAACAACATTGAAAAGTTTTTTAAGGTAATCGACAGCTGCTCCGGAAAGGTGGAACTGGTAACAGGCGAGGGCGACCGGCTGAATCTGAAATCTAAGTTATCTCAGTACGTTTCTCTGGCGAACATTTTTTCAAACGGTGAGATTCCGGAGATGGAACTGATCGCTTATGAGAAAGAGGACATTGATAAATTGGTTGATTTCATGATCAACGGCTAGGGATATACCTGAACTAAATCGCCTGTTTGGCGATGGGTTTCAAATTTAAATTAAGAAACGATCAGCGGCAGATTAGGCTACGCCTGTCTGCCGTTTTTTAACATAGGAGGGCGGTGGTAAGGTGAATTTTGCACATTTGCATGTCCATACGGAGTATAGCCTTTTGGACGGCTCCAACAAGATTACAGAGTATGTCTCGCGGGTGAAGGAGCTGGGAATGACGGCGGCGGCGATCACAGATCACGGCGTGATGTTCGGAGTCATTGATTTCTACCGCGCCGCGAAAGCGGCGGGGATCAACCCGGTTCTGGGCTGTGAGGTCTATGTGGCGCCGGAATCCAGGTTCGACAAAGAGGCGGTAGGGAAATCCGAGGACAGATACTATCATCTGGTGCTTTTGGCGGAGAATAATACAGGCTACGCGAATCTGACGAAGATCGTATCAAGAGGATTTACAGAGGGATATTATTATAAGCCCCGGGTGGACTATGAACTTCTGGAGGAGTATCATGAAGGCCTGATCGCCCTCAGCGCGTGCCTTGCCGGGGAGGTGCAGAAGAATCTGGCGAGAGGAATGTATGAGGAGGGGAAAAAGGCGGCCCTTAAGTATCAGGAAATCTTTGGGAAAGGTAATTTCTTCCTGGAACTGCAGGATCACGGGATCCCGGAACAAAGGACGGTCAACCAGCAGCTCCTTCGGCTTTCGCAGGATATCGGTATCGATCTGGTTGCGACCAACGATGTGCATTATACCTACGCCGAGGATGAGAAGCCGCATGACATCCTGCTGTGTATGCAGACAGGGAAAAAACTGGCGGATGAAGACAGGATGCGCTATGAGGGCGGGCAGTATTATGTGAAGTCTCCCGGGGAAATGGCGGAATTATTCCCCTATGCGCCGGAAGCACTGGAAAATACGCAGAGGATTGCGGACCGGTGCCATGTGGAGATTGAGTTCGGCGTGACAAAACTCCCCAAATTCGATGTCCCGGAAGGGTATACTTCCTGGGAATACCTGAACCGACTGTGCTTCGAGGGACTTAAAAAGCGATATGACAATCCTGGGAGTGAGCTGACCGACCGGCTGAACTATGAGCTTAGCGTCATCAAAAATATGGGGTATGTGGACTATTTCCTCATTGTATGGGATTTTATCCATTTTGCACGGGAGAACGGGATCGCGGTGGGACCGGGGCGGGGCTCTGCCGCCGGAAGTATCGTGGCGTATACCTTGGAGATCACGAACATTGACCCGATCCGTTATCAGCTCCTTTTTGAAAGATTTCTTAACCCAGAACGGGTATCCATGCCGGATATTGATATTGATTTTTGTTTTGAACGCAGGCAGGAAGTCATTGATTATGTGGTGCGTAAATATGGAAAAGACCGGGTAGTACAGATCGTGACATTCGGAACCTTGCAGGCGCGCGGGGTACTGCGCGATGTGGGAAGAGTTATGGATATGCCTTATGCGTTCGTGGATTCGATCGCGAAAATGATTCCCAAGGAGCTGAACATTACGCTGGAGCGTGCCCTTAGCATGAATCCGGAGCTGAGAAAGCTGTATGCGGAGGATGGGCAGGTTAAAGAATTGATCGACATGGCGAAACGTCTGGAAGGACTGCCGCGCCACACCTCCACCCATGCGGCTGGAGTCGTCATCAGCCAGAAGGCGGTGGATGAGTACGTACCGCTCGCCCTGGGAGTGGACGATATTGTCGTTACACAGTTCACGATGACGACCTTAGAGGAGCTGGGACTTCTGAAAATGGATTTCCTGGGACTTCGGACGCTTACCGTTATACAGGATGCAGTGCGGCTTATTAAGGAGGGCGTCGGCGAGACGATATCGGTGGAGGCTCTGGACTATAATGACAAGGCAGTGTTCGGACTTTTAGGGAGCGGGAAGACGGACGGCGTGTTCCAGCTTGAAAGCGCCGGGATGAAAAGCTTCATGAAGGAACTAAAGCCCCAGTCTCTGGAGGATGTAATTGCGGGTATCGCCCTGTACCGGCCCGGTCCGATGGACTTTATCCCTCAATATGTGAAAGGAAAGAATCATTCGGGACAGATCACCTACGACTGCCCGCAGCTTAAGTCGATCCTGGCGCCGACCTACGGCTGTATCGTGTATCAGGAACAGGTCATGCAGATCGTGCGTGATTTGGCAGGCTATTCTCTTGGAAGGAGCGATCTGGTGCGGCGTGCCATGAGCAAGAAAAAAGGCGACGTTATGCAGAGAGAGCGCCAGAATTTCGTGTATGGGAACCAGGATGAAGGGATACCGGGCTGCATAGCCAATGGAATACCGGAAAATGTAGCGAATAAGATTTTTGACGAGATGATCGATTTTGCGAAATATGCGTTTAACAAATCCCATGCAGCGGCTTATGCGGTGGTAGCTTATCAGACAGCCTATCTGAAATATTATCATCCGGTGGAATTTATGGCGGCGCTGATGACTTCCGTGATTGATAATCCGGGAAAAGTCGCAGAATATATCTATAGCTGCAGGCAGATGGGGATCGAGATTCTATCGCCGGATATCAACCGGGGAGCGGGCTATTTCACCGTGGACGGCGGAAATATCCGTTACGGCCTTGCGGCGATAAAGAGTATAGGGAAGCCTGTGATCGACTCGATCCTTGACGAGAGGAAGGAGAGGGGAGCTTTCCGGGATCTTCGGGACTTTATGGAACGCGTTTCAGGCAAGGAAGTAAATAAGCGGGCTGTGGAGAATTTTATCAAGTCCGGAGCTTTTGACGGCCTAAAAGGGACAAGGAAACAGAAGATGATTATCTATGTCCAGATTATGGATCAGGTGAACCAGGAAAAGAAGTATTCCATGGCAGGGCAGATGTCGCTGTTTGACATCGTGGATGAGGAGCAGAAAAAAGAGTTTGAGGTTACTATGCCGGATGTGGGCGAATATCAGAAAGAGACGCTGCTCTCATTCGAGAAAGAGGTGCTGGGGGTGTACCTTAGCGGACATCCGCTTGAAGAATACGAAGAAAAATGGAGGAAAAATATTACCGCGACCACAAGGGACTTCCAACTGGACGAGGAGACCGGACGGACCAAAGTACACGACGGCGCTAGGGCAGTCCTGGGCGGCATGATTATAGCCAAGACGATCAAGTATACGAAAACGAACCAGACCATGGCGTTTATTACCATCGAGGATCTGATGGGGACGGCGGAAGTGGTGATCTTCCCGAGAGATTATGAAAAGAATCAGCAGTACCTGCAGGAGGACAACAAAGTATTTGTGCGGGGAAGGGTTTCCGAGGAGGACGATAATGCGAGCAAACTGATATGCGAGGCTGTCATTCCATTTGATCAGACCCGCCGGGAGCTATGGGTTCAGTATAAAGATAAGGCGGCGTTTTTGGAGGATGAGGCGAACCTTTACCGGATGATTTCAGACAGCGAAGGGGAAGATGAGGTAGTGATCTACTGCAAGGCAGAACATGCGGTGAAGCGCCTGCCAAGGAACAAGAGTATTCATATCGAGCCGGGGATTTTGAGCAGGTTGACGAATTATTATGGAGAATCTTGTGCAAAAGTTGTGGAAAAAGCGATTGAAAACCATTGGTAAAAGGGTTAAAATGTACCTAAAAAATAGGTGTGGACACGGAGGGAAGGATCATGGCAGAAAAAATTATACGGACGATCGGTGTGCTGACCAGCGGCGGGGATGCGCCGGGAATGAATGCGGCGATCCGTGCGGTGACTCGTACAGCGCTGGGGAAAGGTCTGAAGGTTCGGGGGATCAGAAGAGGTTACTCGGGGCTTTTGAATGAAGAGATCATTGATTTAAGCGCAAGAGATGTCTCCGATACGATCCAGCGGGGAGGTACGATCCTCCAGACGGCACGCTGCGAGGAGATGCGTACTGTAGAAGGACAGCAGAAAGCGGCGGCAATCTGTAAGAAATATGGAATCGACGGATTGGTAGTTATCGGCGGAGACGGCTCGTTTAAGGGTGCGCAGAAGCTTTCCGATTATGGAGTCAATACGATCGGGCTTCCAGGGACGATTGATCTGGATATCGCCTGTACAGAATATACGATTGGGTTTGATACAGCGGTCAACACAGCAATGGAAGCGATTGATAAGGTGCGCGATACCTCGACTTCCCATGAGCGGTGCAGTATCATTGAAGTCATGGGGCGCGACGCCGGATATCTGGCATTGTGGTGCGGAATTGCCAATGGCGCTGAACGGATTCTGCTCCCGGAAGAGCACGACTATGATGAAGCAAAGATCGTGGAGGATATTAAGGAAAACAGAAAACGAGGCAAGAAGCATTATATTATCATTAATGCGGAAGGAATCGGCGATTCCATGAACATGGCAAAGAGGATCGAAGAGGAGACCGGCATGGAGACCCGTGCGACTGTCCTGGGGCACATGCAGCGCGGCGGAAGCCCGACGGCAAAAGACAGGGTGTACGCATCCATTATGGGAGCGCTTGCGGTGGAACTTCTCATGCAGGGGAAGACGAACCGGGTAGTAGGATACCGCCACGGAGAGTATATTGACTTTGATATCGACGAGGCTCTGGCAATGCAGAAAGGAATCCCGCAGTTCCAGTACGATATTGCAAGACAGCTTGCACTATAATTTTAAGAAGAGATAAAACGCTATGTCCGGCGATTTGCCGGGGCATAGCGTTTTTTTACATACTCTTTATAAATAATGTATTTAGTGCATAATCCAGATTTGATAAAGGTCTTTTCTGAATACAGAAATACAAAAATCTTGCTTCATACTTGGAATATTACAATGGATATGGTATGATATAGAAACTCAGGACAGCAGTGCGGCAGAGCGCATTGCGAATGTTTTCGTCGATTTTGGGAGTGCAAAGCACGGAAAAATCGACGGTGGACTCATTTGTCGGGCAACTCATAATATAATATAGAATAGGGAAGATATATGACGAAAAAAGTATTATTAGCAATTTCGGGACTTCATATAATGGATATGGCGGGTGACGAACCGGAGGAAAGCGAGCCGATCGAAGTGATCACGCCGGCAAGCTATTACCTGAAAAATGGAAAACATTATATTCTATATGATGAAGTGATAGAAGGAAGCTCCCAAATAACGAAAAACAAGATTAAGATCACAGGAAATGAGGCGCTTGAAATTATTAAAAGCGGGGCGACCTCTTCACACATGATATTTGAAAAAAACAGAATGAACGCTACGCGCTATGAGACGCCTTACGGAGAAATTCAGGTGGGGGTCTTTACAAAGTCGATGAACGTTGAGGAGAGCGAGGACTTCATCGGTGTGGAAGTGGAGTATGGACTGGATGTGAACAGCGAGCCGGTCGCGGACTGCCATATCAGCCTGTCTGTGCGCCCCGGGAATGCAAGGGTATTATGATAAAGAAGATGTTATATAAATGCTGTACAAAAGGCTGTCCGATTGTATGGCATTTTTTCATTGTACAAATTCTTTGTTCATGATATTCTATAAACAGAATTATCAAAGAATGGCGGTGAAATAGTATATGCCACAAATGGGACAAGTTGATTTTTTGGAAACTTTACAGAGAATGTACAAAGATTCAAGAATTTTATTCAAAAATGGGGAATACTATAATTGTTGTTATTTGTGTGGATATATTTTAGAATGCGCATTAAAATATATTTTACAAAGATATGGGAAGAAGCAAGATGGGCAGTCATATTCTGTGAGTGATCTGAAAATATTGGCACATAATACGGCCAAATTGAATCAGGAGTTGGACGACTGGATCTCTATGACAGGAAGTGTCTCATCAGCATATCGGTTGGACTGCAGAGTAAAATGTCCATATATTTTTCTTGGGAAGGAAGGGCAGCCACATTGGAGTCCGGCTTATCGGTACGGGGATCATGCGAAATGGTTTGATAAAGAATACTGTGAGAAATATATGGAAGAAAGTAAGTATGTCTTTCAATTTGTAGCCAATATTGTTACCGGAGGTGTCATATGATACATAATAATGAGGTGCTAAGCAGGGCCATTGAAGCGGCGGCTGGATTTGTAGATCAATATGATAATGTGGAAGTTTATATCGTACAGAATGTATATGGGAAGATTATTGTGTATGTCGGTACGGATCAGGAAAATCTTGTAGTTGAGTTGGAAAAGAAAATGAGGGAAGTAATTGAACTCTGGCTGACTACGTGTGAGCTATACGAAAATAATCTTTTTGCAAAGATGGAAATTGACTTGTGGAAACAGGAAACAGATCCTATGCGAAAAGGTGTTTGGGTGTTTGAAAAGTATATTACGAATATGTACTGGGATGCGAAAAGAAAAAAGAAAGCAAGATGCGCATTGAAGAGTAAATTAGTAAGCTTTTACTCTTTTAAAGGCGGAGTTGGAAGGACGACGACGATGATGCTGTCCGCGGTCGGGGCGGCAAGGCGGGGAAAGAAAGTCGTTGTAGTGGATTTTGATTTAGAAGCGCCTGGGGTCTCCAGCCTTTTTCCGGAAGGGATATTGTCCCAGTATGGACTGCTGGATTTTTTTGTGGAAAGTAATGTGTACCCGGGAAATATAAATATTGACGAATATTTGTATCCGGTGAGCGAGTACTGCCATGTAAACCAATACGGCGGGGAGATATATATTTTACCTGCGGTAGGAATGGCGGCAAGGAATGATGCGGATTTGTATCGAAAAAACCTGATGCGGTTTGATATGGATGTTCCCGCATATGATGAAGAAAAAACACCTATTGACATACTATTGACGAAAATAGATTCATTTTTGACGCCAGACTACATTTTCATAGATACAAGATCCGGTATTCACCAGATCGGCGGAATTACATTAACAAGGTATTCAGACCTTGCATTAATGTTTTTTTATGGCAGTAGCCAAAACTTAGAAGGAATGAGAATGACACTTCCGGTTTTAAAGAGCAGTGATACGCCATTTTTATTAGTGAACAGCAAAGTTCCGGTTAATGAATCATTAGCCCAGATAGAAAAAAAAATATATATTGAAGGCGCGTATAATGCTTTAAGTATGTGTGACATAGAGTATCAGCATAATGAGATTCTTTTGGAAGATGAAACGGCAGAGCACTATCCGGTTCATATTACGTACAATGCAGGGTTAGAGGTTGTTGCATCAGTAGAGCAGCTCTTAAAAGGATATAAAGAGCAGGAAACAGAGTATAATGGAATTGTAAGCATAATTGAAGATACTCTGCAAAATGACACTGCGGATGCTGCAACAGAAGAGGATAGTATTCAAACTCAGGAGATTGTAGAAGCATTTTCTAATATTATGGGAAAGCTGGAGACAGCTGCTGCTGAGGACGAATTTACAACGGAAATAGATCTGAGAAATAATTTTTATCCGTTAAAAGGTTATACCTTTATTTTTGATCAAAGAAAGTTTTTGGTTCTTGGACAGAAAGGAGTAGGGAAAACAGCTCTGTTCAGCGCTTTAAAGAATAATGAATATGCGAAAGCTTTGGCAAAGTATTTGAATGTGGGTACAGAACAATATGAGCATACAGAATGGATTGTTGGAACTTCGCAGGCATCAAATTATATTGATATTTTTAGCTGCCTGAACAGTGCGGAACAAATACGCGGCTTTTTGTATTATGAAACACTGAGAATTTTACTGGAAAACGATCCCGGCCTACAAAGCATTGTTTGCGGGAGTGATGCTGGGAGTATGTTTCGCGGGAAGTTTGATGTTGAAAAATGCAGTCTTCTGTCAGGAGAAATGGCATACGAATTAAAAAAAATATTAGAAGAGGTAAATAAGGAATACGAAAAAAAGAACGTTGTGATTACCATCATATACGACGCATTGGACCGAATTGTGGCGCCGGAAGACCGTAGGAAATTTGTCAGCGCGTTAATCGAGATGTGGTATATGAATGAGAGCACGATGCAAAATGTGCGGAGTAAAATTTTTCTGCGAAAGGATATTTATGATAGAGAGGTGAATGTGCCTGACAAGGTTAAATTGAAAAATTATTCTGTTACGCTTGCATGGGATTATGATCAGTTATTTGCCATGATATGGAAACGTGCCATCAGCATTTCAAATCCTGTAAAAAAATTATACGAAAAAATAGTGTCGAAACAAATTAGTGAAGTATCCGGATTAGGGTATATTCCCGCAGTGAGCGCGGAAGAAAACAGGAGAATGCTGTCGGCGCTTATAGGTGTAAAAATGGGGAGCGGCAATAAGGCGTCGACATATAATTGGTTTAAAAACAGGCTGTCTGATACACAAGGAATAATTGTGCCAAGAAGTATGATTGACATTTTTGCTAAGGCGGCAGAGGAAGAGTCGCAAAGTGACGGGAAACAGCCAATTACAAAAAGTATAATACGTCCGCGATGTTTTGAGGATGTGCTTCCAGAGGTATCAGAAAAGAGAGTGATTGATTTGAAAGAGGAATTTCAAGAATACGCTCTATTTTTTGATAGTTTGAAGGATACAGTTCAAAGATCGCCAGTCGAGGAAAAAATACTTCAGGAAGCCTTGCGGCGGTGTGGATTTGAGAACCCACAGGAAGAAATATTTAATTTGGTTAATATCGGGATATTGAAACAATATCCACGAAAAATATCAGATCCGATACGTTACCATTTCCCTGATATTTATTTGCGGGGGTTAGGCTTGCAAAGAGCAGGTATGCGGTAAAACAGAGCAGAACAAAAAAATCCCCTCCGGAAATCCATTGCTGTAAAGCATGAATCACGGAGGGGGTTCTTTATTTCTTTTTATTTTTCTTCGTGTCTTTATCGGTTTCCTTTATCTCTTTCAGCTCTTTATCGGCTTTATCACGAAGCTTTGCAAAGAAGCCTTTCTTTTTCTTCGGTGTTTCCAAGGGACCTCTTACACCCCTGACTGCCGTTATGTAAATGCCGCTTACAGTAGCCTTGACTTCTTTTTTGACGGGAATCAGGTCATAAACCCGATCGTCGCACATTAAGGTCATAATCCTTGGACCGACCTTTGCCTTCACAATCGGCACCTTGGACCGGCGCAGGTACTTCGGAGTCTGTTCCATGACGACGGCGGGCAGATTCGCGTCTCTTAGGCGCATCCTGGCTTTATCGATTATCAACATGGACATCTGCTGCGCAGAAGCTGCGATCATTTCTTCTTGTTCTTCCTGCTTTTTCTGCATCTTTTTTCCCAGAAAATAGAGGGCGACAATGACAATGATTAAAACGACTAAAATTACTAATAAAACAATAGTTACTGTATTCACAGGCAATCCTCCTCAAAACGTAATTCTTCATCCCACTAAGATATTGTAACATCCTTTGTGGACAAGCGCAAGAGATTTACTGTTTTCAATTTCAGAGTTATGTGGTATACTGTTCATTACGGAAAACTTCGGAGGTATAAATTATGAAAATGAAAAAGGCAATGCTGGCGGCAGGGATCTTAGCAGCAGTATTTTTTCTTACCGGTTGTTCGGGGGAGCTTTCAAATGATTATGTGACGATCAGCCAGTATAAAGATATGGAAATAGAGAAGGAAGAGCCAAAAGCGGTGACGGACGACCAGGTCGAGGTATATATCCAGAGCGTACAGGAGTCCAAAGCGGAGACGAAGGAGATCACAGACCGAGCGGCCGAGCTTGGGGATACGGCAGTGATCGACTATGAGGGAAAGCGGGACGGAGTAGCGTTTGAGGGAGGTACAGATACGAACTATCCGCTTGGACTGGGGAGCGGCGCATTTATCCCTGGTTTTGAGGAAGCGATCGTAGGACATAATATCGGGGAGACCTTTGACATACCCCTGACGTTCCCGGAACCATACGACAACAATCCGGATCTTGCCGGGCAGGAAGTTGTATTTACAGTAACCCTGCATTCTCTGGCCCGCAGGGAGGTTCCGGAACTGGACGACGCATTTGTAAAGAGTGTTTCCGAGACATCCAAAACGGTGGAGGAATATAAAAAAGAAATCCGCGCTTCTCTTGAGGAGGAGGTCCAGAAAGAGGCGGATAACGCTTTTGAAGAGAGCGCGTGGAATGCAGTACTCGAGAATACGGTGGTAAACCGCTATCCCAGAGAAGAACTGCAGAAAATAGCGGCGAAGATCAGGGAAGATTATGAAGGCATAGCACAGAGCTACGAAATGGATTTTGAGGATTTCCTGGAGGCTGCTATGCAGATGGATGAAGACACGTTCCAGGCAGAGGCGTCCAAGGAAGCGAAGAGGCGGGTGAAGGAGGCTCAGATCATCAGCCTGATCGCGGAAAAAGAGGATGTCGACCTATCGGACGAGGCGAAAGAGCCGATGTATGAACTGCTGGCAGAGGAAAGGGAATTCGACAGCGCTGAGTCGCTCAAAAAGGCTATTAAAGAGGCCGGAGCAGAGGAGGATTTTGACCAGGAAGTAGAGTTTATGCTGATGAAGAAATGGGTGGCGGCGCATTGTAAACCCGTAGAAAAGACCGCACAAGAATAGAGTCGGCCGTACTTGGCAGAGAATACTAAGAAAAGGAGGTCTGACCTTAGCGGCAGACCTCCTGATTTCTTAGGTGTAAATATAACACAAATATATTTGCCTCCCCATAAAATGAGGAGAACCGATGTCCAGTTTCCTGAACATCGGCATTTATGAAAAAGAAAAATATATGTGAAAAAGTTATCGTCCTTGAATGATATTAGTATAAAAAGAAAATATGATAAAAGTGTGATGAGATTTTAAAAGAATTGTGAATAGAACATGAATTTTTAATCTGTACGGCTGCGATTCACGGTAGGCGTCAGGTTTTGCGAATTTTGTGGGGCAGCCGTGAATCGCATTTCTATCTGTACGGCTGCGGATTTCGTAAAGGTGCGAAAAGGAGGTATTGGAAGATGAGCGGCGGCGTAAAGCGGAGGGAAGAAATGCTCTCCATGATAAAAAGGAGCAAAAAGCCGGTTCCCGGTAAAGAACTGGCAGAGATGTTCGGAGTGAGCAGACAGGTTATCGTGCAGGATATTGCGCTCATAAGGGCCTCGGGGCATGAGGTTTTTTCCACTAACCGAGGATATCTCCTAAATGAACCGCATACGGTGAGCCGTGTTTTCAAAGTCAGCCATACAGAGGATGAACTGGAGGACGAGCTGTGCTCGATCGTAGATCTGGGCGGAGAGGTTGTAAATGTCATGGTGAACCACCGGGTATATGGACGGATGGAAGCGCCCCTTCATATCACTTCCCGCAGGAAGGCGGCGGAATTTATAGAAGATATCCGCAGTGGCAAGTCCAGCCCGCTTATGAATATTACCTCCCATTATCATTACCATACAGTGGAGGCAGACTGTGAGGACACGCTCAATATTATAGAGGAAATGCTGCGCAGAAAGAAATATTTGGTCGAAAGCCGGTAAAAACCGAATTTAAGAGAGTTTTGCGGCATAGAGGTTTGTACAAAAGATGAATATATTTCATTTTATAAATGAAAAGAGTTCACGCTTTCACTTTACATCGGCGAACTTTGTACTATAATGAGTACAGTACTTAGCGAGGTATTGCACGAGCAATAGTACGAATTACCCCGTCCTGCGGGGTAGAGAATGCGAAAAGCAGTGGAACGATAGAGTGAAGGAGAGGAAAGCAATGGGAAGAGAACTTGAGGTTAGATGGCATGGAAGAGGCGGACAGGGCGCAAAGACAGCGGCGCTTTTACTGGCGGACGTAGCGTTTAAGACAGGAAAACACGTACAGGGGTTTCCGGAGTACGGACCGGAACGTATGGGGGCGCCGATCACCGCTTATAACCGGATCAGCGACGAGACGATCCGGGTTCATTCCAACATTTATACACCGGATCTGGTCGTAGTAGTGGATGAGACGCTGCTCCATTCTGTAGATGTTACGGCGGGACTTAAGGCGGATGGCGCAGTCATTATCAATACCCCGAAAACCAGAGAAGAGATACTTCCGCTGCTGAATGGATATATGGGAAATGTCTATGTGGTGGACGCCAGAATGATTTCCGAGGAGACACTTGGAAAATATTTTCCGAATTCTCCGATGCTTGCGGCGGCAGTGGCTGTCAGCGGCGTGATGGACAGGGAGACGTTTATTTCTAATATGCGTGCGTCCTATGAGCACAAATTTGCGAAAAAGCCGGAAGTGATCGAAGGAAATATGAAAGCGTTGGAAAAGACTTTTGATATGTTGGAGGATGCGCTTGCTGAAAGTGAGAGAAAGAGCGCATAACGATAGCGCATGGACGAACAGGAGGTAAAAGATCGGCAAATGAGAACGGATGTAAAAAAATAAACGAACACAGTCCACATCAGGAATTGACGGAAGGACTGATGATGTTCGCAGGCGGAACTTCAAAATATTTTGAGACCGGAGAATGGAGGACCAGCACTCCGGTTTTTCATGCAGACCTGTGCAGACAATGTTTGCTGTGTGCTCCCGTATGCCCGGATTCTAGTATACCGGTATGTGATGCCTGCTTTCCCGATCACGCCGTCCACGGAGATCCCGCAGATGGTTTCTAACTATATTGCGAACGGGGAAATCAATACAGAATTTATACCGGTGGAGAGCGAGCATTCTTCCATGAGCGCGGCGATTGGGGCGGAAGCGGCGGGAGCAAGGAGCCTTACCGCGACTTCATCTGCGGGGCTTGCTCTTATGTGGGAAGAATTGCTGCTCGCGGCGTCCAACCGTATGCCCCTTGTGCTTGCTCTGGTGAACCGGACATTATCCGGCCCGATCAATATCAACTGCGACCATTCGGACAGCATGGGCGCGCGGGATACCGGCTGGATCCAGATTTATGCCGAAAATAACCAAGAGGCATATGATAACTTTATTCAGGCATATCCGATTGCTGAAAATCCGGCGGTACATCTCCCGGTCATGATCTGCCAGGATGGATTTATCACCAGCCACGCGGTAGAAAATATCGAGCTGTTAGAGGATAAAGAAGTGAAGGATTTTGTCGGCGAGTACGAGCCCAAGGAATATCTTCTGAATCCGGGGAAACCGATCGCGGTGGGACCTTATTCGGCGACCCACTATGCGATGGAGGCGAAGAAGAATCAGGAGATCGCCCTGGAAAATGCAAAAGACGTCATTCTAAAGGCGGCGGAGGATTTCGCAAGGCTTTCAGGGAGAAAATACGGGTTGTTCGAGGAGTACCGAATGGAGGACGCGGACTATGCGATGCTCATCATCGGTTCGGCGGCGGGAACCGCAAAACAGGCGGTGGATGAGCTTCGGGGCAAAGGTATGAAAGCGGGGCTTATTAAGCTCAGGGTATTCCGTCCGTTTCCGGCTAAGGAACTTGCCGAAGCTTTAAGATCAGTAAAAGCATTGGCGATTATGGACCGCTGCGAGAGCTATAATGGAAACGGCGGGCCTCTGGGGAGCGAAGTGACGGCGGGTCTATACCGGAATAAAGTGATGATCGAGACGGTAAACTATATCTATGGGCTGGCAGGGCGCGACTTTACGGTAGAAGACGCCTGCGGTGTATTTGCTCAGCTGGAGGATGCCGCCTTAAACGGAAAAGAGATTGAACAATACCAGTACATAGGACTGCGGAAATAGGAGGCGTACAGTGAGTAATTATAGTTTAAAGGAAATGATGAATAAACCGGAACGGCTCGCGCCTGGGCACAGGATGTGCGCCGGGTGCGGGGCGACGATCGCGGTGCGGGCGGTGCTTCGCGCACTCCATGAGGGGGACAGGGCCGTAATCGGGAACGCGACCGGATGCCTGGAAGTATCCTCCTATATGTATCCCTATACCGCCTGGGAGGACAGCTACATCCACAATGCGTTTGAGAATGCAGGCGCTACATTGAGCGGTGTAGAGACGGCGTACCGGGCGCTCAAAAAACGCGGAAAACTTCCGGCGGATGAAACGTTCAAGTTCATTACTTTCGGAGGGGACGGAGGGACGTACGATATCGGTTTTCAGTCCTTGTCCGGTGCAATGGAAAGAGGACACGACCTGGTCTATGTCTGTTATGACAACGGCGCATATATGAATACCGGAATCCAGAGATCATCGGCAACCCCTATGTTCGCGGACACGACCACTACGCCGGTGGGAAGCCAGTCGAGCGGAAAGATGCAGAACCGGAAAGATCTGGCGAGTATTATTGCGGATCATGATGTGCCTTATGCGGCGCAGACTACATTTACCACGGATTTCAAAGATATTCATGCCAAGTCGGAGAAAGCGATCTATACGGAAGGGGCGAGCTTTCTCAATATCATGGCGCCCTGCCCGAGAGGCTGGCGGTATGAGACTTCCGATATTATGAAGATCTGCAAGTTGGCGGTGGAGACTTGCTACTGGCCTCTCTTCGAGGTGGATCACGGAAAGTGGAGCTTGTCCTATGAACCGAAGAAAAAACTGCCGATCGAAGATTTCCTGCGGGAACAGGGAAGGTTCCGACATCTGTTTAAATCCGGGAACGAAGATTTGATTGCGCAGTTCCAGGCTGAGGTTGACCGCAGATGGGACGACCTTCTATATAAATGTAATCGGTACAAGTAAAGCATACGGAAGCATAGAGGAGGGATGAGATGACATTACTGACGTATCAGGTGTTTAAGACTGTAGCGGATATCGGAAGCTTCAATAAGGCGGCGGATATTCTCGGGCTCACTCCGTCCGCGATCAGCCATGCTATCTCGTCAATGGAAAATGAATTGGGTTTTTCTGTGCTCACCAGGGGTAAATCAGGCGTTACCTTGACGAACTGCGGCGAGCAACTCCTTCCTTATATTAATGCGGTACTCAACAGCGATGAGAGCTTAAAACAGGTGATCGCGGAGATGAACGGGCTGAGGCAGGGCAAAGTGAAGATCGGTGTGTTTTCCAGTGTATGTACAAACTGGATGCCGGAAATCCTTCAGACTTTCCACAAAAAATACGAAGGCGTTATGGTGGAAGTATTCCAGGGAACCTACGACGATGTATTCTATTGGATCAAAAACGGAGTCGTAGACCTGGGCTTTCTCTCCGTTTCCAGCGCAAAGGATATTCCTATCGAGCCGCTTTACCGGGATCCGCTGCTCTGCGTGATTCCTAAAGGAATGAAGAAAGAAGGCTCTGACGAATATATGGATATAGAGGAAATGCGCAGCCACCATTTCGTCACCCAAAGGGACTGTACGGACGCGGATATCCAGAATTTTCTGAGAGCAAATTCCCTCCACATTCAGTCAAAGTACCATGTGGTAGATGACCTTTCTACAGTCGCATTGGTGGAGAAGGGATTTGGAATCTGCCTGATGCCGGAGCTGGTGATGAACGATATACCGTATGAGGTTGAATGTTACCGTATCCGCCCGGAGGCGAGCAGGATTATAGGGATCGCGGCGCCAAATCCGGGATTTATGGCGCCGGCGGTGAAGAAGATGTATCACCATATTCTGGAAAGATATCGGGAGGAGGAGTTCGGGTAGGGGAGAATCTAAGGTAAAAACAGTTGAAAAATATTTTGACATGGCATATAATATATTTAACAGGAGAGCCGAAAGCTGGATGCCGCCAGCCGCCGGTAAATAGTTAACTACATAAAGTAGCGCCGCATCTTACCAGGACGAGGGCGCTACTTTTTGCGTAAGATGAAAACAACAAGAGTTATTACAGCGCAAAGCATAATTACAAATTGGATTAAATCCGAGTATGTAACCATAGCACCAGCCCCCTTTCATATATTCGGCGGCTGACGTAATCGCCCCTTCGGCTTCCCGGGTAAATATATTATATTGTCATAGAGTAGATGGATAATTGGCGTTCCAGCCTGTCAATTTTAGATTCGTAGTCTTCCAGTTTGTCATAGTCTTTCGATACTAGTTCTATTAGGGAAGGAATGCACTTTTTTAAATGTCTCATTAATGCTTCAATATCTTCATGGGTGATATAATAGGGTTCGTTATCTATATTAAACTTATAATACTGAATATCACCATCAGAAGATAATATTTCATCATATTCACCGTAAAAATAAGTCAGAACCTTCATAAAATCCATAACAACATTATATTTTTCAATCGTATATTTATATACTTTTGTGAGGTGCCATTCATCGTTTGAAATTTGTGGTTTTAAAACTAATATATTTACATCCAGTACAGTGGCTATTTTTTCTAATGTTTCAATTTTTGGGTTTTTGATACCTGTTTCCCACTGGCCTATTTGCTGTTGGGATATTCCCCCGAGTCTTTTTCCGAGTTCTTTTTGGGTCATATTTCTTGCTTTTCTGATTCGCCGTATATTTTCACCGACGCTTGTATTAGGATAAATACTATTCAATTCATTCATTGGATCACCTCAAGGTATATAATATCATATAAAATCCCGAAATACAATCAAAAGGTGTTTAAATTTGAATAGAATGCATAAAAAACAAATGAAAGATTGTTATATTTACGAATGGCAGTACATTTAAAGAGTCAAATCCGAGTATGATAAGGAGTGTTTTCCTTGACAATACCGGTTTGTTTGTGCTAGTCTGATAGGCAGAAAAACTATCGGAAAATGTAAGGATTTAGGAGAAGGGAAAAGAAAATGGCAGACAAACCAAAGTATTACATTACAACAGCTATTACCTATACATCCGGGAAACCGCATATCGGGAACACCTATGAGATCGTTCTGGCGGATGCGATCGCCCGTTATAAGAGGAGCCAGGGCTATGAGGTGTTCTTCCAGACCGGAACGGACGAGCATGGACAGAAGATCGAGATGAAGGCAGAAGAAGCGGGAACAACGCCGAAGGAGTTTGTGGATAACGTGGCCGCTGAGATCCGCAGGATCTGGGATATGATGAATACGTCTTATGATAAATTCATCCGTACCACGGACGATTATCATGAGAAGGAAGTGCAGAAGATATTCAAGAAATTGTACGATAAGGGAGACATTTACAAAGGATATTACGAGGGAATGTACTGTACGCCCTGCGAGTCTTTTTTTACAGAATCCCAGCTCGTGGACGGCAAATGTCCGGACTGTGGACGTCCGGTACAGCCGGCAAAGGAGGAAGCATATTTTTTCAAAATGAGCAAATATGCGGATCGTTTGATTGAGCACATCAACAATCATCCGGAGTTTATTCAGCCTGTATCGAGAAAGAATGAGATGATGAATAATTTCCTGCTTCCGGGGCTGCAGGATTTATGCGTTTCGCGTACCTCCTTTACGTGGGGAGTTCCGGTGGATTTTGACCCGAAGCATGTGGTCTATGTATGGCTTGACGCACTGACGAACTATATTACCGGAATCGGGTACCATTGCGGAGATGAAAGTGACGAACTCTTCAATAAAAACTGGCCTGCGGACTTGCATCTGATCGGCAAAGATATTATACGTTTTCACACGATTTACTGGCCGATCTTCCTGATGGCGCTCGACCTGCCCCTTCCGAAGCAGATATTCGGTCACCCATGGCTGCTCCAGGGGGACGGCAAGATGAGCAAGTCCAAGGGTAATGTGCTTTATGCGGACGAGCTTGTCGATTTCTTCGGGGTGGATGCGGTACGGTATTTTGTTCTGCATGAGATGCCGTTTGAGAATGACGGCGTGATTTCCTGGGAGCTGATGGTGGAACGGCTGAATTCAGAACTTGCGAATACGCTGGGGAACCTGGTAAACCGTACCGTTTCTATGACGAATAAGTATTTTGGCGGGACGGTTACGGATAAGGGAGCGGCAGAAGAGGTGGACGCGGATCTGAAAACAGTCGTCTCCGATACTCCGAAGCAGGTGGAGAAGAAGATGGAAGGTCTGCGTGTGGCGGACGCCATCACAGAAATCTTTAACCTGTTCAAACGATGCAATAAATATATCGACGAGACGATGCCCTGGGTACTGGCGAAGGACGAGGAGAAGAAAGACCGCCTGGAGACGGTACTCTGGAATTTGATTCAGAGTATCTCCGAGGGAGCACGCCTGCTGGAACCCTTTATGCCAGAGACATCCGGGAAAATTCTTGCGCAGCTCGGCGGCGGGCATGTGACGGATAAACCGGAGATCTTATTCCGGAGGCTGGATATAAAAGAGGTTCTGGAAAAGATAGAAAAGCTGCATCCTTCAGAGCCGGAGGCAAAGAAGGAAGAAGAGCCGGTGATTGATATCGAAGCAAAGCCGGAGATCACGTTTGAAGATTTTGGGAAAATGCAGTTCCAGGTAGGCGAGATCATCGCTTGCGAGGAAGTTAAGAAATCACGGAAACTGCTCTGTTCCCAGGTGAAGATAGGAAGCCAGGTGAAACAGATCGTGTCCGGGATTAAAGCGCATTATTCTGCAGAAGAGATGGTCGGCAAAAAGGTAATGGTTCTTGTGAATCTAAAGCCTGCGAAGCTGGCAGGCGTGCTTTCGGAAGGCATGCTGCTCTGTGCGGAGGACGCGGAGGGGAATCTTGCGCTTATGACGCCTGAGAAGGCGATGCCGTCCGGCGCGGAGATCTGCTAAGGGATTACAACCATACAAGTGAAAAAATATGCCGGGACTGCGTCCCGGCATATTTTTGCGTTTTGCTAACTAAGTTCTACCTTCAGCGCCTCTTCCGGCTTGAATTCATTGCGAAGGTCATACATATTATGTCCTGTAGATTCTCCCAATACTTTTCCTTTCAGAGAATAGCAGCGGATAAAACGTCTGTTGTCAATGGAAGACCAGTGCTCCACATCCCAGGTGATATAACCGTCGTCGTCCGTCTTTTCCCCCTTCAGATAAACATCAACCTGCCGTCCGTCTACCATGATATCAATCAGTTTTTGTGTGTCGGCCTCCAGTTCCACATCATTGACAGTATCGTATACTTTCATTTTCAATCTCCTCCTTAAAAAGATGCTGTACTATCTCTAGTATACATAAGCTGAAAACGATGAGCAAGTAAAAAATGATTATTCATGATAAATATCTTGGATACGAAGGAGCGTAACTTCTCCTTTTTTGGCCAGTTCTAGCAGAGACGGCTGAAAACCGCTTTTTGAAAAGATATAGTAATGGAATTTACATCCCTTTTTAAACACTGAAGCATATTGCCGGAGCAGTTCTAATTCATCTGCACCTATCGGTGTATTCTTATATTTACAAGAACCGATAATATACTCATTTCCATCCACTGGGGTGCCTACGATATCAATCTGCACTTCTTTATGCGTCTTTGGATCTGTACCCCACCATTGTCCGGCGTCACGAAGCAGGATGGGCAGATCATTGGCGTAGCGAAGCAGATATACCCGGCACATTTTTTCAAAGATCAGTCCCATATAGTCTGAATAAAATTGTTTTACTGCACGATCATAAATCTGTTCCATGTGTCCTGAACTGATCGCGGACATATTCTTGGGAATGAAACGGTACCAAAACCGGAAGAAATTGTCATCTATGGTATATATGGTTCTTTTTCCAGGTTTCTCGGCGATGGGCGTCTCTTTTTTCAAAATCCCCAACTCTAACAATACCCGGAGATATTTTGCACAGATTCCAGACTCTACCCCTACCTTCGTGGAAATCTCGTTGGAATGGCTGGCTCCTCCGGCGATAGCAGATATAACGGAATTATAGATTGCTGGCTCTCTTAATTCCTGTTTCAAGAGGTTTTCCGGCTCCTCAAACAGATAACTGGACATATTAAATAAATGTTCCCTCAGTGCTTCGTCCAGATCCGTTTCTATCTCAAGCTTATTGATATAATGAGGGATTCCCCCAGTGACGCCGTACAACAAGGCCTGATCTTCAAAACTTAGTCCGGGATGGAATTCCGTCACCTCACGATACGTCAAGGCCTGCAGCTTAAACTGGGCCGTACGTCTCCCATACAATGGACTCTCATATCCCAACACCTGATACTCCATAAAACTCATGGATGAACCACATAAAATCAAAAATAACTGTCCGTTCTGCCATACATGGTCGATGATATGCTGCAATCTGGAGGATATGGATTTTTCTGCTTTTGCGAGATAGGGATATTCATCAATGACAAAAACCAGCCTTTGCTCTTTTGATATTTCGGTGATCGCCGCCAGTGCATCTTCGTAGCTTTGATAGACCGGTGCGTGAAGCATGTCCGGATTCTTGTAGAAATAAACTGCTCTGGATAACGCTTCGAGATTTTCTTGTGAAGAGGCATTTAACGCCGAAAAGTAGATTGTAGGTTTCCCTTTGCAAAATTCATTGATAAAGCCGTTTTACCCACACGCCGTCTTCCATATATGATGATACATTCAAATTTCCCTTTATCATATCGCAGGTTTAAAGTATGCATTTCATTATCACGACAATGGAACATTTAGGCCTCCTTAAAAACAAACTCATGAGTAGGTAACTTATAAGTTTATTATAATTTGATCGTACAATTTGTCAACCCATATAAATGAACAATTATTTTTTGAATTATAACGCATAAACCCTGACAAAAGATGTCAAGATTTGTGCGTTATAGTAAATAACGTAACAACATTGCAACACAATATTTAATCACATTAGAAAAGCGGAGGTTAAGAAAAATGAACGAGATGAATCAAAAATTTTGTCAGTGCTGCGGTATGCCGATGGGAGATACCAGCGAATTGTATGGAACAAGTGCAGACGGAAGCAAAAACGAAGAGTATTGTAGGTATTGTTTTGAAAAGGGTGAATTTACCTTTCATGGCACCATGGAGGAAATGATCGAGGTTTGTGTACCCAATATGGCGTCTGCGAATCCTAATATGAGTGAAGAAGAAGCAAGAAAAATTATGCTGGAATGGTTTCCGACATTAAAAAGATGGAAAAATAGGGCGTGATGTGGTACGATAAACGCTGGAAAACATCAACGTTATTAAGAACACTCTGTATTAAGGGAGCGCAGTTTCATGAGGATAGGCGTTTATCAGTTTTCGAGCACAAACAAAATTGATGATAATTTTAAAGTTATCGAAAAAGCAATCAAATTAGCGGCGGAAAGGGGAGGAAGGCTGATTGTTTTTCATGAATGCGCCCTTTGCGGGTATCCTCCCCTTGAACAAAAAATTGAGAAAATTAATAGAGAAGAAATAGAGATTAATTTGTCAAAAATATCTGCTCGTGCCAAACAACATAAAATATTTGTTGCTGTCGGCACGGTTCGATTTGATGGAGAAAACAGATATAACTCGATTGTTGTTTTTGATGATAATGGGGAGTTGGCGGGATACTATGATAAGACGGCTCTGTGGGGATGGGACACGGACAATTTTGTCAGAGGAACAAAGCCAGGGATTTTTGAGATTGACGATATGAAAATTGGATTTCGTATATGTTTTGATGTTCGGTTTCCGGAACTTTTTAGAGAGCTATATAAGCAAAATGTAGATATTTGTTTTGTAAGCTTTTCAGATACAAGTGAAACACCTCTGCCAGCTCGATATGATATTATTAAAGCGCACCTTATAACAAGGGCAGTAGAAAATGTCATGCCGGTGGTTTCGGTAAACAGTATATCCAATTTTCAAACCGCTCCGACGGCTGTTTTTGATTATAATGGAAAGACCGTTCAAGAGGCAGAAGTTAATGTTGAGAGCCTGTTGCTTTATGATTTTATCAAGCCGGAAATATCCTTTGGAATGAAAGGCAGGATTGCGAATAATAATCGTTTTCTGAAATTTTCTTAAACCGTCTCATTGCAAAGATAAACTTCTTAAGGTATGCTTTGTACAAGGAGGAGTTAGATCATGGCAAACGAAGATAAAAAAGATTTTAATGCAATGCTTAATGACAGCAAGGATATGCCGAAGTTTCAGACGATTACGGATGAAAAGAGTATAAAAAAGTATGGCGGGGACAGGATGTATTTTGCACCGCCCATTGATTATGACAGGGTAATGCGTCTTGTACCTTTTGGAAAAGTGCTCACAGTAGGGGTTATACGGGATTATTTTGCAAAGCAAAGCGGCGCCGATTTTACAGAACCAATTACCGCAGGGATATTTGTTTCAATAGCCGCGTGGGCAAGTTACCAACGAAAAGATGATAAAACGCCTTATTGGAGAACGCTGAAGGCGAATGGGGAATTAAACCCCAAATATCCCGGCGGAGCCGAGGCTCAAAAGGAAATGCTCGAAAAGGAGGGACACACCATAATTCAAAAAGGCAGGACAAATATAAAGTATTATTGTAAGGATTATGAGCAGTCATTATTTTCGCTATAACGGCTGCAAGTTTGCCTGGCTGGGAAATATTGATATGGAGAGGTGTTGTGGTATGGTTAAGAAGAATAGTATTTGTATAGCAGTGTCTGCAGCGCTTATGCTGCTTTTCCCTTGGTGTGCTGTGAATTTTATAAAAGGTGACGGCGGTATGGCGGCGTGCTTCCTGTTGTTTTTTGCAGTAAATCCTATGGCGGCGGTGGCTATGGGCGTGATTTCAGGAAGAAATGTTCGTTCATCATGGTTTCAGCCTATACTTTTAGCCGTCTTATTTCTCCTTGGAGCTTGGGCTTTCTTTAATATGGGAGAAAAGGCGTTTCTTCTGTATGCGGCAGTTTATTTGTTCCTGGGATGTGCGGCTATGCTGGCAACTTCATTTGTTGTCAGAAAACGGGTTGGATAACTTTAGACCGAATGACAGGGATGTCGGACTGCTGGAAGGACCGGTAAAAGGCAAGGCGGAAAATTGGTATTGGAGGAGAGGCCATGGAAATAAAGACATTTGAAATTTCATATTTACAAGAGGCGAAAGCGGTTTTAAAGAGCGCGTTTTTCTGTGAGAACAGTGATGAAACATACAATGAATGGGAATTTGCGGAAAACGTTTTGAGATCGGACGGGTATTTGCCGGAGTTATGTGTAATTGCTTTGGAGGGAAAAAATGTGATCGGCTACAATATTCTGACGAAGGCAGAGATAGGCGGCAGATCCGGTCTGGCGTTGGGACCGCTGGGAGTGCAGAAGGAGTATCAGAATACGGGGGTAGGCTTTGCACTGGTAAATGAATCTATCCGGAGGGCGGCGGAATCAGGATATCCGTGGATCGTTGTGCTGGGCGGTGGCTATTATTCCCGGTTCGGATTTGAAAGCGTCAGGGATTATGGGATTACAGTCTCGGATAATGCAATTTACAATGAGCATTTACAGATATTGTTCCTGGATGAAACGGTAAAGAATGGGACTTTTGGAAAACTGGTTTACTGCGATGCGTTTTATGATGCAGACGGGAATTTATTGTAGTATGAGTTATCCTTGTGGGGTAATATATGACACGTTTTAGAAGTGTCATGATGAAATTACAGAATTTTAGGAGGAAGCTATCCATATGATTGATTTACAAGATAAAAATAGTTGTCCGACAATAGAGGAAATAAGCGATTGTGTTAGAAATCCTATTTTTATGGATTTCTGTTCGGAAATCAAAAACACATATAAGTGTAATGAAAAAATAGAATATAGTTCATGCAGTTGGGAAAAAGGATGGAACATTAAATTTAAAAAGTCTGGAAAAACCTTATGTACTATATATCCAAGAGACGGGTATTTTACAGTTATGGTTGTGGTTGGTACAAAAGAAAAAGTATTTGTTGAGACAGCACTTCCAGAATGTACGGTTGAATTGCAAAATATATATAATCAAACGCAAGAGGGAAATGGTCAAAGGTGGCTGATGATTGATTTAGAGGATAAAGATAGTTTATATGACGACCTGCTGCGTTTGATTCAAATCCGCAGAAATAGCTGAATTTCTGTCGGAAGGGATTTGACAATAATGTAAATTTGGCTTTCGGGGGAGGAGGAGTCATCTGTGCTGCCGACAAGAGAAGAAGCGGAACAACTTTTAAGAGAAGCGGAAAGGTGTAATCCAGGGCCGTGGGGGAATCACAGCCGTGTCACCGCCCAGTGTGCCGAGAGGATTGCCAAGGAATGCGGCGGCCTGGATTCAGACAAGGCATATATCCTGGGACTACTGCATGATATCGGAAGAAAATTCGGGGTAAGGCATCTTGGGCATGTGTCGGACGGCTATTCTTATATGATGTCTTTGGGGTACGACGAGGCGGCGAAAATATGTCTGACCCACTCCTTTAACAATCAGACTACGGACGTGTACATAGGAAAGTTTGACACTACTGGCGAAGAACTGAAAATGATTCGGGATGCCTTAAAAACAGTTGTTATGGATGATTATGATAAACTGGTCCAGCTCTGTGATTCGATCGCGGGCGCAGACGGGGTGCTGGATATCGAGGAACGGATGGACGACGTAAGACGCCGGTATGGTTTTTATCCTCAGGAAAAGTGGGATAAGAATTTACAGCTTAAGAAATATTTTGAAAAAAAGACGGGTAAAGATATTTATAGCGTCGTAGGAAAAGGCGGACAGTGACAACCTATACTATTTTTATAGTAAGAAAGCGAGGATAGACGGTATGAAAAGATTATTTAGTACGCCAAAGAGGGCGATTATTTTTGCGGTTTGTTCGGTGGCTGTTATTGCAGCTATTAGTGTAGCGGCGGTAAAAAGTACTCTGATCACCAAGGCAGAGGCGGAGAATGCCGCTCTGAGAGACGCGGGTTTGAACGAAGAAGAGGCATCGGCTTTGCGCACAAAGCTTGAATTTGATGACGGACGGTTTCAGTATGAAGTTGATTTCTACAGCAATGGGACAGAGTATGAATATTTAATTCAGGCTAAGGATGGAGAAATTATCGCGAGGGACATTGAGGGCGGAGCTAACAGTGATAATTATGGACAGAACCTGTCGCGGGATACAAGAAATCAGTCTGCCACAGACGGAAATAGTACCGCACAGCCGCAGGGAAAATCTCTTGATGAGGCAAAAGCGGACAGTGACGGCGCTTATATCGGAGTGGACCGTGCGAAGAGCATTGCGTTAAACCATGCAAATTTGAACGAATCGGAAGTCCAGTTCGCGAAAGCAAAGCAGGAGAATGACGACGGCAGAGAGGAATATGAGATTGAATTCTATTCTGGAAGAACAGAGTACGATTATACGATAGACGCAATTTCTGGAGATATTATTGAGTATGATGTGGATTATGATTGAAAAAGAGAGACGGTCACAGCCAGAAATGGATGCTGATAACATACACAAGAGAAAGAGATCAAAATGAAATATGAAATTATACGGCTTATCGACAGACCGGAAATGAAGGAGCAGGCCGCCAAATGGTTTCATGAGAAATGGAACATTCCATTAGCGGCATACATAGAAAGTATGGAGGAATGTCTGGCTGAAAAAAGTCCTGTTCCCCAGTGGTATACCGCGATGGAGAACGGGAGGATCATAGGCGGATTAGGAGTCATCGAAAATGACTTTCATGACAGAAAGGACCTTACGCCGAATGTCTGTGCTGTTTATACGGAGGAAGACAAACGATGCCAGGGGGTGGCCGGCGCATTGCTGAATTATGTTTGCAAGGACATGAAAGAGAAAGGAATTGACACGCTATATCTTGTAACAGACCATACGTCGTTTTATGAACGCTATGGCTGGGAATTTCTATGTATGGTACAAGGAGATGGGGAACCCGATATGACAAGAATGTATGTTCACAGGCGGGGAGATTACAATCAATGATACGATAGACTTACAGCTTGCAAGAAAGCCGTAGTTAAAATATGACTGTGGGGAAAGAGGTGAGGTTATGGGGATTTATGTGAATCCGGGAAACCAATTGTTTAAGGAAGCGGTAGATTCATTGATTTATGTGGATAAGAGTAAGCTGATCGATTACACGAACAGCGTCCTGAAAACACAAAGGAAGAATATATGCGTCAGCCGCCCGCGGCGTTTTGGAAAATCTATGGCGGCGGATATGCTTGCGGCTTATTATAGTAAAGGCTGTGATTCAAAAGAACTTTTTGCCGGGCTCAAAGTATCACATCAGGCTCAAAAGGCGTATAAAACAAACCTGAACCAGCATAATGTAATCCGTTTTGATGTACAGAGATTTCTTTTTGACAAAGCGCATATAAATATTTTTATCAAAAGAATACAGGATGTTATTATCAAAGAACTGAAGGCGGAGTTTGGAGAATGTTTGGATATTGAGTACGGCCCGTACGGTCTGCCGGGAGTTTTGGAACAGATTTATACACATACAGGCGAGGGTTTTGTTTTCATCATTGACGAGTGGGACAGTGTGTTCCGTTTAGCAAAGGAGGATACGGAGATACAAAAAAAGTACCTTGACTTTCTGCGCGGACTTTTTAAGGGATCGGAATATGTGGAGCTGGCTTATATGACTGGAATCCTCCCGGTCAAAAAGTATGGGGAACATTCAGCGCTCAATATTTTTGATGAATATTCTGTGACGGATCCAAAAAATCTTAGCACATATTTTGGGTTTACAGAACAGGAAGTACAAGAGCAGTGTAAAAGATATAATGTGGATTTCGCAGAGATGGAGAAATGGTATGATGGATATCGTTTGGGAAACGTGGATATTTACAATCCCAAATCGGTTGTGGATGCATTGACATGGAAAAAGTTTAAGAGTTACTGGAGCGGTACAGAAACGTATGAAGCGTTGAAGGGTTATATAGAGAGGAATTTTGACGGACTTAGAGAGGCGGTAGTCGAGATGCTGGGCGGAGGTCGGCGTAAAATCGATCCCACTACATTTCAAAATGATATGACTACGTTTCATACAAAGGATGATGTGCTGACCTTACTGATTCATCTTGGATATTTGACTTATGATGAACAGACGGGTGATGTCTGGATTCCGAATCGGGAAATTGCGCAGGAGTTTATACGGGCTGTAAAGGTTGGCGGCTGGGGAAAGCTTATGGAAGCGTTAAACCGTTCGGAAGAGATTCTGAAAAATACATGGGAAATGGATACAGATGCGGTGGCGGAGGGATTGGCAAAGGCGCGCAACGACACAGCATCGATTATTCAATATAATGACGAAAATTCATTGGCTTGTGCAGTCTATGTGGCATATTATAGCGCGCTGTCGTATTATGCAAAACCATTAAGAGAGCTTCCGAGCGGAAGAGGATTTGCTGATGTGGTCTATCTACCTTTGCGGAATGTAGACAGGCCCGCTCTGCTGATTGAGTTGAAGTGGAATAAATCAGCCGAAGGGGCGATTAAACAGATTAAAGATAAGAAATATGCAGATTGGCTCAGGAGTTATACAGGCGATATTCTCCTCGTAGCGATCAATTATGACAAGAAGAAAGATGTTCATGAGTGCATTATAGAAAAATGTACCATATGAACCGCATCGCCGAATAGGCGATTCGGTTCACGGGAAAGGTGGAAACAGACATGATATTCGATACACATGCTCATTACGATGATGAACAGTTCGATAATGACCGGGAGGAACTTCTGGAGGCGATGCCGCATCTCGGGGTCGGAACGATCGTCAACGTGGGGGCGTCATACAAGGGATGCCAAAAAGCGATTGAATTGGCGGAACAATTTTTGCATGTATATGCGGCTGTGGGGATCCATCCGGATGAGGTGGGAATGCTGGATGAGGAGAAATTTGAAGGGCTTACGAAGCTGTGCGGCTCCAAGAAAGTGGTGGCGGTCGGGGAGATCGGCTTAGATTATCACTGGGATACCGAGCCGCATGAGGTACAGAAAAAGTGGTTCATCCGTCAGCTTAATCTGGCGCGGGAGATGGGACTTCCAGTGCTGATTCACAGCCGGGACGCGGCGGCGGATACCCTGACCGTCATGCAGGAACATGGAAGAGGGCTTGGCGGGGTTATCCATTGTTTCGGGTACTCTAAAGAGCTGGCCAAGGAATATGTGAAAATGGGATTTTATATCGGGGTGGGCGGCGTGGTAACATTTAAGAACAGCCGAAAGCTTAAAGAAGTGGTAGATGCGGTGCCGCTCACCTCTATTTTGCTGGAAACAGACTGCCCATATCTGGCTCCGGAGCCGTTTCGGGGAAAACGGAACCAATCCTCCTACTTGACCTTTGTGGCAGAAAAGATTGCTGAAATAAAGGGAATTACCCCGGAAGAAGTCATTGACGTGACCGAGAAAAATGCTAAAATGATGTATAGATGCCAGGACCATAAGCCATAAACCACTGAGAGGAGGACGAGGTGAGAGAGCCAACTTTAGGGAATCCGCAGAATACGATCGCGGTCTTGAAAAAATATCAGTTTAATTTCCAGAAGAAATTCGGGCAGAATTTTTTGATCGACACACATGTACTGGATAAGATCATATCCGCGGCAGGAATTACGGCGGAAGATTATGTGCTGGAGATCGGACCGGGGATCGGTACAATGACGCAGTATCTTGCTTGTGCGGCGCGCAAGGTTGCCGCGGTAGAGATCGACAGTGCGTTGATTCCGATTCTTGCGGATACTCTTGCGGATTATAAAAATGTGACCGTTATCCATGAAGATATTTTGAAACTGGATGTTGAGACTCTGGTACAGGAAGAGAATAACGGGCGGCCGATCAAGATCGTGGCGAATCTGCCGTATTACATTACGACGCCTATTATCATGGGGCTTTTGGAGGGGCATATTCCGTTTGAAAATATGACTGTTATGGTGCAGAAAGAAGTGGCGGAGCGGATGCAGGCAAAGCCGGGGAGTAAAAATTACGGTGCGTTGTCCCTTGCAGTCCAGTATTATGTAGAGCCATATATCGCTGCTAATGTGCCGCCGAACTGTTTTATGCCCCGTCCGGCGGTAGGGTCCGCCGTCATCCGGCTTACCCGGCATGGGAAGCCGCCGGTTGCGGTACAGGATGAAAAGCTGATGTTCCGTATTATCCGGGCGTCGTTCAACCAGAGAAGAAAGACGCTTGTGAACGGAATGAAGAATTCGGCTGAGATGAATCTTACGAAAGAGGATGCGGCAAAGGCGGTGCGTCTCTTAGGAAAAGATGAGAATGTCAGAGGAGAGACTCTGACACTAGAAGAATTTGCACAGCTTGCGGATATTGTGCGCGGGCTGATGTAATAGACAAAATTCAAGGAGGAGATAGTTATGCAATACCAGATTCAAGGAGAAACATTACCTGTAGTGATCTGCCGGTTGGAGGCAGGAGAACAGATGCTGACTGAAGGAGGCGCCATGGCATGGATGTCGCCGAATATGAAGATGGAGACGACCAGCAACGGCGGCGCCGGAAAGGCGATTGGCAGGATGTTCTCCGGTGAAAAAATGTTCCAGAATGTTTATACGTCGCAGGGAGGAGAGGGGCTTATCGCTTTTGCATCCAGTTTTCCGGGAACAATCAAAGCGTTCCAAGTGGGACCGGGGCAGGAATACATATTCCAGAAAAAGGCGTTCCTGGCATCGGAAAGAACTGTGAACCTCTCGGTACATTTCCACAAAAAGGTTGCATCAGGACTGTTCGGCGGCGAAGGATTTATCCTTCAGAAAGTATCCGGAAATGGAATCGTGTTTGCGGAATTTGACGGACACGTAGTAGAATACGATCTCCAGCCGGGGCAGCAGATTATCGTTGATTCCGGCTATCTTGCGGCAATGTCTTCTGGCTGTCAGATGGATATCCAGACGGTGCCTGGACTGAAGAACAAGGTGTTCGGCGGCGAAGGGCTGTTTAATACGGTCATTACCGGACCGGGCCACATCTGGCTCCAGACAATGCCGATCAGCAGCGTAGCAGGAGCAATCCGTCCGTACATTCCGACAGGAAATTAATCGACTGTCCTGCGATGCGTTTCATAAGGTGTGACTGAATATGAGCGAGATTTTATAAAAATGTCAGAATTGTGCGATTGCTTTTTCTCTTTTGATTTAGTATAATAAAAAGATATATTATAGAAAGGGGAGAAGAAGAATGGCTCAAGTGAAGGATTTGGACGAGGTGTTGTTCGATATTACACCGAAAATAAAAGAGTTGGCGGCGCTTACTGAGAAGTGCAATGAGATTGATAAGGAGCTGTATACAAAGTATGAGGTAAAACGGGGACTGCGCGACCTGAACGGGAAGGGCGTCCTTGCCGGACTTACTAATATTTCCGATGTATGTGCGAAAAAAGTTGTGGATGGGAAAGAGGTTCCGTGTCCAGGGAACCTGTATTACCGGGGATATAATATTAAAGATCTGGTAGGAGGGTTTCTGAATGCCGGGCGGTATGGTTTTGAGGAGACGGCATATCTGCTGCTATTCGGCGAACTGCCAAGCGAGAAACAGCTTGAGGACTTTAAGGGGACGCTTTCCGAGAGGCGGACTCTCCCGCCGAATTTTGTACGGGACGTAATTATGAAAGCGCCGAGCCGGGACATGATGAACAGTTTGTCGCGGTCGATACTCAACTTATACTCCTATGACGCTAAGGCGGACGATACCAGCATTCCGAACGTGCTGCGTCAATGCCTGAACCTTATCAGTGAATTTCCGATGATGATGGTCTATGGCTACCACGCATATAATTATCGGAGAGGAGAGGATTTGTTCATCTATTCGCCATCTGAGGATAAGTCTATGGCGGAAAATATTTTAATGATGCTCCGGGAAGATAAGAAGTATACGGAGCTGGAGGCAACTCTTCTTGATATGGCGATGGTCCTTCATATGGATCATGGCGGAGGTAACAATTCGACATTCACTACTCATGTGGTTACGTCTTCCGGAACAGATACATATTCTACGATGGCGGCGGCGATGGCGTCTCTGAAGGGACCGAAGCACGGCGGCGCGAACATTAAAGTGACCCAGATGTTTTCTGACATGAAGCAGGAAGTAAAGGATTGGGAGGACGACGACGAGGTCCGCAGCTATCTGGTAGGCCTGCTGAATAAAGAACGGTTTGATAAAAAGGGACTGATCTATGGAATGGGACACGCGATCTACTCTGTTTCGGACCCCAGGGCAGAGATCCTGAAAGTATTCGTGAAACAGCTTGCCAAGGAAAAAGGATATGATAAAGAATATGCCCTGTATGAGAAGGTGGAGCATATGGCGCCGGAGATTATTGCGCAGAAGAGGAAGATGTATAAAGGCGTCAATGCCAATGTGGATTTTTACAGCGGGCTGATCTATAGTATGCTGGGTATTCCTGAGAAGCTTTATACGCCGCTTTTTGCCGCGGCCCGTGTCGTGGGATGGAGCGCGCACCGGCTGGAGGAGCTTAAGAATGTGGATAAGATTATCCGTCCTGCTTACATGCCCCTTGCACCGTACCGGGACTATGTAAAATTGGAGGAAAGATAACAAAAGAGCAAATATTAGTTATCAAAATTGCGAAAACACTTGTCAGGATTTGAAAAATGGTTATCAAAACTTGACGGGTGTTTTTTGTTGGTTAAGATAGGAATTACTGCCTGAGAAACCGAAAAGTTTAAAACAGAAGTATATAAAAGCATAAGAAAAGGAGGATGTCTCGATGAAACAGGAGTGGAATTATTTGTCAAGGGACGGCGTGACGCGGATTCACGTCATTGAGTGGAGACCGGCCGGTAAAGTGAAGGCTGTTCTGCAGATTTCACACGGGATGGTCGAGTATATAGACAGGTACGACGAATTCGCCCGGTTCCTCTGCAAAGAGGGGCTCGCGGTGGCGGGGAACGATCATCTTGGACACGGAGCGTCCGTAAGGAGTGATGAATATCTGGGATATTTTCATGAGACGATGGGGAATGAATATGTGATCGGGGATATCCACAAGCTTAGAGAGATCATGCAGAAGAAATATCCGGAAGCGCCGTACTTTATGCTGGGACATAGCATGGGGTCTTTTTTGATACGTCAGTATATGGAGCTGTACGGGAAAGGACTTACGGGCGTGATTGTGATGGGGACGGGCGCGCGCCCGGCGGCAGAGCTTGCGGCAGGAAGAATACTCTGCCGGATAATCGCGGCGTTTAAGGGGTGGTCTTATCGGAGCGCGTTTATCGACAATATGGCGTTTTCCTCTTATAATAAGAGGTTTGAGCCGGCGCGGACAGATAAGGACTGGCTGACTAAGGATGAGAAGATCGTGGACGCATACCGGGCGCATCCCTGGTGTACCTTCCGTTTTACAGTAAATGCTTACTATCATATGTTCCGGGGAATCCAGTTCTTGCAGGATAAGAAGAATGTGAAAAGGATTCCCAAAGAGCTGCCGCTTTTTTTGGTCGCGGGAGCGGATGATCCGGTAGGGGATTTTGGAAAGAGTGTGAATCGGGTCTATGAAACGTATCGGGAAGCAGGAATCCGCGATGTAAGGATTAAGCTTTATGAAAATGACCGTCATGAGATCCTCAACGAGACGGACCGGGGGAGCGTTTACCAGGATTTGCTGGAGTGGATGGAAAGCAAGATGACAGACAGATAAATATGAAAAGTTTGTGAAAAAAGAAAAAATACTTGACATTATTTGATCTTGGAGTAAAATATGTTCTGCACCGAACAATTCGGAGCCGAACATATTTGCATTATGGAAGGAAAACAAAAGGAAGATGGACAGGAAAGAACGGGAAAAGAATGTCGGATTTGTGATTCACAGGCTGGATCATGGGTTCAGGAAGCGGCTGTCCTCTAATGTGGAGAAGGCTGGGATTGACGAGATCACGCTGATGCATGGGTGGATTATCCGCTATCTTTATGACAGACGCGAAGAAGACATTTTCCAACGGGATATCGAGCGGAATTTTTCTATCGGGCGTTCGACCGTTACGGGGATCATTCAGCTTATGGAGAAGAAAGGATATCTGCAAAGAGAGTCCGTGAAGCAGGATGCAAGGCTGAAAAAGGTTTTTTTAACAGAGAAGGGCATCCATGCCCATGAATCAATCGAGGGGATTATCGAGGAACTGAATAGAGAGATCATGCGGGGAATCAGCGACGAGGAACTGCGGATCTTTTACGAGGTGACCCACAAACTGGAGGCAAATCTGTTTGAAGGCTGCAGGTGCAAAAGAGAAGATCAGCGATAGGATTTATAAGGAAGGAGGAGATAGACAATGCAGATGATAAGGACAATCCTGCGGGAAGTCAAGGAGTTTAAGACAGTATCGTTCCTCACGCCGCTGTGTATGATCGGGGAAGTGCTCATGGAAATGGTTATCCCATTTTTAATGGCGTCGATCATCGACAACGGAGTCAACGCAGGAGACATCGGGCATATCTATAAGACCGGAGGCATCATGGTAGTGGCGGCGGCCTTAGGACTCATAGCAGGGCTTCTCGGAGGAAGATTCGGCGCTAAAGCGTCGACAGGGTTCGCTAAGAACTTAAGAGAAGCAATGTTCAACAACATACAGACATTTTCATTTTCTAACATTGACAGGTTCAGCACAGCGGGGCTTGTTACACGGCTTACAACGGATGTGACGAATATCCAGAATGCGTACCAGATGGCGCTCAGGATGTTTACGCGGGCGCCGGCAAGCCTGATCTGTGCGATGGCGATGGCATTTTACATCAACGCACGTCTGGCGAGTATTTATCTGGCGGCGGTAGTGATACTGGGAATCATCCTGTTCTATATCATGAATAGAGCGACCCGCTATTTCCAGCAGGCGTTTCCCAAATACGACGATATGAATGCATCTGTCCAGGAGAATGTCTCCGCGATCCGCGTGGTGAAGGCTTATGTACGTGAGGAAGAGGAGACGAATAAGTTCCGGCATGCCAGTGAAAATATCTATAAAATTTTCTTGAAAGCGGAGAAAAACCTGGTTTACAATGCACCGATTATGCAGACGACTGTGTATAGCTGTATTCTTTTGATCAGCTGGCTTGGAGCAAAGATGATTGTGGCAGACAGCTTGACTACGGGAGAACTCATGAGTCTTCTTGCTTACTGCATGAATATTTTGATGAGCCTTATGATGTTGTCCATGGTATTTGTTATGATCACTATGAGTATGGCGAGTATGAAGCGTATTTCGGAAGTGCTGAACGAAGTCAGTGATCTTAAGAATCCTGAAAATCCACTTTATAAAGTGGAGGACGGCAGTATCGAATTTCGCAATGTGGATTTTGCGTATAATAAGGATTCTAAGGAACCGGTTCTTAAAGAGGTAAGCCTGAGCATCCATGCCGGGGAGACGATTGGGATTATCGGCGGAACGGGAAGCGCGAAGACCAGCTTGGTAAATCTGATCAGCCGTCTGTACGATGTGACGGCAGGCGAGGTTTTGGTAGGCGGTCAGGATGTGCGCAAATACGATATGGAAACTCTGCGTAACGAGGTGGCGGTTGTGCTGCAGAATAACGTACTGTTTTCCGGCTCGATTTTGGAAAATCTGCGTTGGGGCAATAAGGAGGCCTCGCGGGAAGAGTGCGAAGCCGCGTGCCGCCAGGCGTGCGCGGATGAATTTATCCGGAAGATGCCTGACGGATATGATACATATATCGAACAGGGCGGAAACAATGTATCCGGCGGTCAAAAACAGAGGCTCTGCATTGCCAGGGCGCTCCTTAAGAAACCGAAGATACTGATACTGGACGACAGCACCAGCGCGGTAGATACGGCGACGGACGCGAAGATACGCAAGGCGTTCGCCGAGGAGATACCGGATACGACGAAGATCATCATTGCCCAGAGAATTTCCAGCGTGGAGAAGGCGGACCGGATCATCGTCATGGAAGAGGGACGGATCAATGGCTTCGGAAGCCATGAGGAGCTGCTTGCAGGAAATGAGATCTACCGTGAAGTATATGAGTCCCAGACGAAGGGCGGCGGTGATTTTGACGAAAAGGGAGGTGAGTAGTTATGCCGGGACCAATGGGAATGCATGGCAGGCGCGCAGTGCGCGGAGCGAAGCCGAAGGTGGAGAATCCGGGCAAATTGTTTGCGCGTATCATGAAATATGTATTTCGGAAATATAAAATACACTGTTTTTTTGTATTCGTATTTATTTGTGTAGGCGTTTTGGCAAATGTCCAGGGGACGTTGTTTACCAAGAATCTGATCGACGACTATATCACGCCGTTTTTGCTGACGGATCATCCTGATTTTGGTCCGCTGGTCCGTGCGATCGCAAGGGTCGCCGTGTTTTACGCGGTCGGCGTACTCTCCACATATCTGCATAACCGGATCATGATCAATGTGACGCAGGGAACCTTGAGAGATCTGCGGAATGATCTGTTCGAGCATATGCAGAAACTGCCGATCAAGTATTTTGACACACATGCGCACGGTGACATTATGTCGATCTACACCAACGATATCGATACATTGAGGCAGATGATCAGCCAGAGTATCCCGCAGTTTATCAACAGTGCGTTTACGGTGGTCAGTGTGTTTATCAGTATGCTGATTCTGAACATACCTCTGACACTTATCACGCTTGTCATGGTTGGAATTATGATAAAGTGCTCCGGCGCCGCGGCGGCAAAAAGCGGGAACTATTTCCGGGAACAGCAGAAGAATCTGGGTGCGTTGAACGGCTTCATTGAGGAAATGATGAACGGGCAGAAAGTGGTGAAGGTTTTTTGCCATGAAGAGGAGAGCAAGGAACAGTTTTGCAAGCTGAACGTCAACTTGTTCGAGAGCGCGGATAAGGCGAATACGTTTGCAAACATTTTAGGACCGATCAATGCCCAGATCGGGAATATCAGTTACGTGATCTGCGCTATTGTGGGCGGTCTTTTGGCGCTGAATGGATTCGGCGGATTTACGCTGGGCGGATTGGCAAGTTTTCTGACCTTTAATAAGAGTTTCAGTATGCCGATCAACCAGATCAGTACGCAGCTTAATGCGGTGGTTATGGCGCTGGCAGGAGCGGACAGAATATTCCGCCTGCTGGATGAAGAGCCGGAGACGGACGAGGGCTATGTGACTCTGGTAAACGCAGTGGAGAGGGGCGGCTCTCTTACGGAGACGGAGGAGCGCACCGGACGGTGGGCGTGGAAGCATACCCATCAGGCGGACGGCAGCGTGGATTATGTCGAGGTAAAGGGCGACGTGGTGTTTAACGGGGTGGATTTTGGATACACGGATGACAAAATGGTGCTCCATGACGTGAAGCTTTTCGCCGAGCCGGGGCAGAAGATCGCATTCGTAGGCTCTACCGGGGCCGGTAAGACCACGATTACGAACCTGATCAATCGTTTCTATGATATCCAGGATGGGAAAATCCGCTACGATGGGATTAATATCAATAAGATCAAGAAAGACGATTTGAGACGTTCTCTGGGAATCGTACTTCAGGATACGCATTTGTTTACCGGAACGGTGAAGGAGAATATTCGCTATGGGAAGCTGAACGCGACAGACGAAGAAATCGTTGCTGCTGCAAAGCTTGCCAATGCCGACGGTTTTATCCGCAGGCTTCCGGAGGGCTACGATACGATGCTGACCGGAGACGGAGCGAATTTAAGCCAAGGGCAGCGGCAGCTTCTTGCCATTGCCAGAGCGGCGGTCGCAGACCCGCCGGTACTGATTCTGGATGAGGCGACCAGCTCGATCGACACCCGGACGGAACGGATTGTACAGGACGGTATGGATAAACTGATGAACGGCAGGACGACATTCGTGATTGCCCACAGGCTGTCCACAGTCCGGAATTCCGACTGTATCATGGTGCTGGAACAAGGGAGGATCATTGAGCGGGGAACTCACGATCAGTTGATTGAAGAAAAAGGAAAGTATTATCAATTGTATACAGGCAATGCCATCAGTGCATAATAAACAGACCGCCGGGGTTCTAAGGTTATACCCGGCGGTCTGTTTGTATGGTGCGCCCGGCGCTCCCACAATTCTGCATCTTTATTTCCCGATCAATACCATCACACTTCTGGGACGGATTGCCACATGGCAGCCGGGCAGAGTTTTCGGTGTGTCGGACGGGACATCCTCCCAGGTATCCGCGGCGATTTCCCAACACATGGAGAAAGGAAGTTCCGGAAGCGTAACTTCTACCTGTTCCCAGTAAGCGTTGGAGGCGACATAGATGATCTGGGGACCGGTATTCGTGTCTTGGCCGGCAAACATAACTCCTATATAATGGTCATAGGAGTGGAAGTCTCCCTGCCAGGGAGTGACTCCGTGGAAGCTGGTATCCGGGAATCCGCAGGTTCCGTCGCTGATGTTAGCACGGAGGATACGGTGCTCTTTCCGGAAACGGATCATATACTTGAAAAATTCAAAAATGTCTCTGTTCTTGTCCAAAAGACGCCAGTCCAGCCAGGAGGTAATGTTGTCCTGACAATAGGCGTTATTGTTGCCGAACTGGGTATTGCAAAACTCGTCTCCGGCGAGGAACATAGGGATCCCCCGGCTGCACATAAGGAAAGCAAAGGCATTACGAATCATACGGCGGCGCAGCGTGTTGACCCCGGGGTCGTCCGTCGCTCCTTCTGCGCCGCAGTTCCAACTGTTATTATCATTCGCACCGTCGGTGTTGTTCCAGCCATTTTTTTCATTATGCTTTTCGTTGTAAGAAAACAGATCATACAATGTAAAACCATCGTGGCATGTAATAAAGTTGACGGACGCATTTTTTCGATGACGTTCCCCGTAAATATCACGGGAGCCAACCATACGCAGGGCGGCGGCCTGCGCCACGCCCTCGTCGCCTTTTAGATAACGGCGTATATCATCGCGGTAACGGCCGTTCCACTCAGCCCAGCGGTTCCACGACGGGAAGGAACCAACCTGGTACAGGCCGTCCGCGTCCCATGCCTCGGCAATCAGCTTGACATCCCCAAGGATAGGATCAAAAGCAAGCGATTCGAGCAAAGGCGGCTTGTTCATCGGGGTTCCGTCCTCGTTGCGCCCTAGGATGGAGGCGAGGTCGAAGCGAAATCCGTTGATGTGATAGGTGGTGACCCAGTATCGAAGACAGTTCAATATCATCTGGTGCACGATAGGATGGTTACAGTTCAGGGAATTGCCGCAGCCGCTGAAATTATAATAATATCCGTCCGGAGTCAGGAGATAATAAATATTGTTGTCAAACCCTTTGAATGAAAAGAAGGGACCATGTTCATTTCCCTCAGCCGTATGGTTAAATACAACGTCCAGATAGACCTCGATACCATTCTGGTTGAAGACCTGAATCAGATTCTTCAGCTCATTTCCTTCCCGGTTGTATTCCGTGCTCGCCGCATAGCTCGTATTCGGGGCAAAAAAGCTGACCGTGTTATATCCCCAGTAATTATAGAGTTTCTCTCCGTCTATCTCCCGGTAATCCTGCATCTCGTCAAATTCAAAGATAGGCATCAGCTCCACGACATTTACGCCAAGCTCTTTCAAATAAGGAAGCTTCTCCATCAGCCCGGCAAATGTACCGGGATATAGGACGTTGGAGGACTCGTGTTTTGTAAAACCGCGTACATGAAGCTCATAGATGATGAGGTCTTCCGTAGGTAAAAGAGGCGGATTCATATCGGCCCAGTCAAAATCGTCCTTTACCACGCGCGCCTTGTAGTGCTGTCCGTAGGGGGATGTGGCGCCCCAGGTGCTCTGTCCGGTGACAGCCTTAGCATAAGGGTCGAGAAGATATTTGTTACGGTTAAAGATCAAGCCCTTTTGAGGCTCATAGGGACCGTCTACCCGGTAGGCGTATTCAAACTCTTCAATATTCAATTTAAACACAATCATAGAATAAACATTTCCAATCCGGTAGTGCCCAGGGAAAGGAAGGACGGCAAAAGGTTCATTCGCTGTCCGGTGGAATAAAAGAAGCTCGATAGAAGTCGCGCCCTGGGAGTGCACTGTAAAATTGACGCCGCCCGGAATTGCGGTCGCGCCGTTAATCTCATAGAATCCGGGCCGGACCTCAAAGCCGTCCACGATATCCAGAGGAACAAGATGGATTGTGCGCGGGAGACTCAATTTTTCGACAAGGTTATCTTTTTCGTGCGAAGGCGCCATGCGCGGGGGCAGGTTATAAATATCATTTTTCATTCGTTGTCCTCCTGATGTTAAAGGTACTTTTCCCTATGTTAATTATCGGCAAATTAGGCGGAATCGTTAATGGAGGGATCCGCCTTATTCGGCGAGAAGAAAAAGATTTACAAAAAGGGGCTGTTTTGATATATTTGATTATAGTGTTATAAGAAGGTCATGGAGAATAATGAAAAGGGATAGGAAGCAAAAAAAATGAAAAGGGTTAGAAAGGTTTTGGTATTATTGACCGCGGCGCTCATTCTCACCGGATGCGGAGAGAAACAGGAGGAGCCGCAAACAAAGGAGGAAGAAGAGGTTCAGAGAGAAGAAAAACAGGAGCAAGAGCCCCAAATAGACCCAATGGAAAAAATGAAAGATATGATCGGCGAAGAAGGAGAGACAGGGCAAGAGATACCGGAGGATTCAGAAGAATCGGAGGAGCCGGAGCAAGAGGCGGGGAATGGATTTTTGATCGCGGTCGACGCGGGGCATCAGGAGCACGGAAACAGCGAACAGGAGCCGGTTGGACCCGGCGCGTATGAGACAAAAGCGAAAGTAGCCGGGGGGACCAGCGGCGTATCGACAGGAGTTCCCGAGTATGAGCTTACGCTCCAGGTATCCTTAAAGCTGCGCGACGAACTCCAAAGGAGGGGCTATGAAGTGCTGATGATCCGGGAGACGAACGACGTCAACATTTCCAATGCGGAGAGGGCGGCGGCCGCGAACGACGCCGGGGCGGACGCATTTATCCGGGTACATGCAAACGGAGCGTCGTCCAGCGGGGCGAACGGGATGATGACCATCTGCCAGACGCCATCCAATCCTTATAACGGAGCGTTATACTCCCAGAGCAGGTCTTTGGCGGACTGTGTTCTGGAATGCGCGGTCGCGTCCACCGGCGCACGGTATGAGCGGGTCTGGGAGACGGACACGATGAGCGGCATCAACTGGGCGCAGGTGCCGACGACCATTGTGGAGATGGGGTATATGACGAACCCGCAGGAGGATCAGTTGATGGCGACGGAAGAATACCAGATGAAAATTGTCTCAGGAATCGCAGATGGAATTGACAGATATCTGGGAAAGGAATAAGGTGGGGAAACCATGAAATGTCGATTTTGTAACAGAGAAATAAAGGATGGGGCGAAATTCTGCAGTTACTGTGGGAAAAGCCAGGAAGCGCCCCAGACTACACGGACGGATACCGGAAAACGTACTTCAAAGACGCCGATAATTATCATCAGCGTCCTGCTTTTGGTCTGCGCAGTGGGCGCGGGTGTGTTTGCGCTTCGCGGACTGGGCGGAAACCATGCGGAGAAAAAGGACGGACTGTTTGATTTTGGGGGCAGCCAGACGAAGGAAAACAGCCTGACAGAATATCTGGAATATATTGGGACGGAATTTGAAGAGCTTCCGGATTCCTTTGAACATGAAGTGACGCATGAATTTGAGGATTATGACAGCATTGAGGCAAAAAAGGATGTGGAATATGCAGGCATCGAGGGCGAGGTCCTCTTTTATGGATACAATATCAAGAATGACGAGCTGGCGATGCCAACTGAAATCAGCTCTGTAAACTGGGTTCCAAAGGAACAGGATGCAGAAACTAGGGATAAGCTTATCAAACAAATGAATAAGGATTATGGAGAGTATGATGGTAAGGAGGTCCACACGGTAAAAGACAGGCAGTCAGACCCCAGCGGAGAGACAGAGATGCTGAAGTATACATACTATTACTGGGATGCCCGCGACGAATGGGATTATGACGTTAGTTTGGAGATGGTAGAGTCTATAAATGGCAGTATAGAAGGCGCCGATATATGGAGGATAGGCATCTCACCCTGCATAGGAGAGCCGGACTCTGAGTACCTGAAACCCCTTCATAAGATTGAAAAGGCGTGTGAGGATAAAGATACAGAACTCATGGAAGAGGCCTTTTCGGATGCATTTTACGAAAGCACAGATATCACCAACGAAGAGGTGGTAGAGATGATGGAAGAAATGCAAGACAGTACGTCGGAGTTTAAGGTTTCTTTTGATGTAAAAAATACAGAAAGACTTTCGGCTACATGGGGATTTATGACTTTATTCCTTGAGTATGGAGTTACAGAAAAGGTTCAAGATGTGAGGGAAAAATATATCGTTGACGCTGATTTAATCATGAGCACGGACGGGGAAGAAGAGACAGGGGAATTGACGATTATCGTCGGAAAAGATAAAGGGACATGGAAGATTATTTCCTGGGAAATTTTATAAGGACAGAAACACGGAGCCAAAGCTGCTTATGCGAGCGGATTTCCCGCTTTGCAGCCGCGGTTCGCAGCCGAATTTTGTATGAAAATTTTGTGTGAAAATTAAAAAAACTCTTGCATATTTCATAAGAGTGTGATATTATAATTTTCGGTCACCGTCGAGTGATAAGCGACATGGCTCCGTGGTCAAGCGGTTAAGACATCGCCCTTTCACGGCGGTAACACGGGTTCGATTCCCGTCGGAGTCATTGATGCACATTTGATATACAGTTGCATATTATTTAGTAAGGCGCAGTAGCCAAGTGGTAAGGCGTGGGTCTGCAACACCCTGATTCACCGGTTCAAATCCGGTCTGCGCCTCTTAAAAAAGCCCGGAAATTCAAGATTTCTGAGGCTTTTTTACTTTTTCAAATCACTCTAAAATGATCGAAAAAATAAGGTGGTCGATAAGGTGGCACGAAATTAGTGAACCAGCGCATCGACCAGATTTCCCTTCTTTTCGCTGTCCGTATGAAAATATGTACGTAATAAAACTTCGTAGTTATCTCCAAGAATTTCCGCAGCCTCTTTTACTTCTCCCATATTTTTCGTATTACGAATCAGGTTTGTCGCAAACGCATGTCTGAGTGAATGCAGATTGTACTCCGGAATCTCCGCACGCTTACAGATTTTCTTTAATGTGTTGCCCAGATTCTGAAGCATGGGCGGATGTCCATTCTGTGTTGTCAATATCAGATCATTGTTAAAATGGTTCTTGCCATACAAATCCAACATACAGGATAAGGCAAATTCAGCCTCACGGTTTAAAGGAACTGTTCTTAAACTATTTGGATATTTCGGAGCTGTTAATACAAGTTTGGTTTTTGCAGTGTCCTTTTCATCCCTGTTTACGACACGGCTTAAGGTTCTTGTAATTTTAACTCCTTTTCGCCCCATATAAGTTACAATGCTGCTTCTTCCAAGTCCGATCATTTCTCCGCCGCGCAGTCCTGTATTTAAAAGAAATACAATAGCTGGTCCGTAACGGTACATAAATCTTTCATTTTTGTTCGGGCTATATTCCATTGCGATTTCTTTGACAAGTTGCTGATGTTCCGGCGGCATGATCTGAATCTCCTTTGTTTCAACAGCCAAAACGGACTCATCCGGCATTTCAACCCGGTTCATAATATTATACTTTTTGGCATAGTGAAAAACAGGCGGAAATCCTATACCAAAATGTATGCA
>CAMNWW010000002.1 GCA_946566415.1 uncultured Lachnospiraceae bacterium
TACCCAGTCCTCTCCCTATGTATTTACTCGCAATATAGCTTAGGTAAATAATAAGTATTACGGCAATAAAAGTGCCAATCACTCTCAGCATAATATATATACTTCCCTACTGTAAAGTCATCATGTTGATTTTCATGATTTCTGTAATTCTGATTCCAAAATTGTCTTCTACAACCACCACATCGCCTTTAGCAATACACTGTCCGTTGACATATAGATCCACCTGTTCCCCGGCAAGTTTGTCCAGAACGACCAGCGATCCTTTCGTAAAATCAAGAATATCCTTTACCAGCTTCCTCGTTCTGCCGATCTCAACTGATATCTCAAGAGGAACTCCCATGATCAGTTCCATATTTTCCTCTTGCTCGCCTTCCAGGACTACTTCGTTACCCTGTCTAAGACTAGTCTGTGTAGGCGTCTGCACATGGATCATCTTCGGCTCAGGCGCTTTTTTTTGTTCCTGCATCTGCTGCTGCATCGCCTGCATTTGCTGCATCATCTGCTGCATCATCTGCATCTGCATCATAGACATATCCATTGCCGCCTGTGTAGGCGCCGCTTGCTGTATTGGCGCTGCCGCCGGCTGTACCGGCATCATCTGAGGCGTCTGAGACATCTGTGGCGCTGTCTGTGGCTGAGACGCCGCCTGTGTAGGCGCTGCCGGCGCCGGTGCGCTCTGAACCGATTCGGGCGCCGGAGACGGCTCTGCTCCTCCTGCCAGCATTCTCTCGATCTCTTCTTGAGACATCGTCCTGCCGGACGACGGTTCTGATGCAGGCGCCGGAGACGGTGCGCTTGGCTCCGGTTCAGACGACATGCCTGCCAGCATCCTTTCGATCTCTTCCTGGGACATCGTTCCGCCGGACGAAGGCTCTGATACAGGCGCTGGCGCCGGAGACGGCGCTGCTTGCGGTGTTTCACCGTCAATATTAAGGATCTGGTCTTCCGGCAGGAATCCTTTCACCAGCCCTTTTGCAAGCTGGATCGGCATAACATTGAAGAATTCACTCTCCAGCTTATCCAGAATCTTAAGCGTAAATCCAACCACTACCTTCGGACGGTCGTCGATAAAATATTTATCAATAAATTCCTGCTCATTCTTTACTTCAAAAGAAATCGGGGTAGAAATGTTGACCATTCTGCCCAAAAACTCCGACAGCGCCGTTGAAGAGGCGCCCATCATCTGGTTCATAACTTCACAGACTGCGCTGATATTTATTTCATTCAGCTCAAAATCCTCATCGGACATTTCCATTCCCATGAGCATTTCAACGATCACTTTAACATCATGCCTTTTAAGGAGCATGACGTTTTCGCCTTCCAGCCCCGCAACATATGTAATCTCAACGCCGACTGCCGGTTCTACCCTGTCCATCTCGAACTCTTCTTTTGACACAACCTTCACGACCGGCGTTGTGATATCAACTCTGGCATTCAGCATGGTGGAAACTGCTGTAGCTGACGCGCCCAGACTGATATTGAGTATTTCGCCTATCGCATCTATCTCCATTTTGCTAAAACATTCCGAACTCATACTACGATTTCTCTCCTTCCGGGCAAGTTACACCCACATACTATTTTCCAACCTCCAACGCTTTCTGCGCCATCAGCTTCAGTGCGTTAAAAGCCGTAAGGTTTGCCTCATAGGACCTTGTGGCAGACATAGCGTCCGTCGTCTCCTTTACAAGGTCGACATTAGGCATCATAACATATCCGTCTTCATCCGCATCCGGATGATCTGGATTATAAACGGGGTTCAAATCTCTCTGGTCTTCAATGATTTCCGTTACTTTGACACCGCCTTTTGAAGCTGTCCGATTTAAAAGAGAGTTAAATCTCGTACGGAAGGATGTAGAAGGCACTTCCTGCAGCACCACCATTTTTCTTCGGTATGTTCCGCCGCTTTCTGTCCTGGTTGTCTGTGAGTTTGCAATATTCTCAGATGCGATATCCAGCCGCTGCCGCTGTGCAGTCAGTCCAGACGTACTAATATCAAATGAATTCAAAAAAGACATAACGGCCCTCCCCTAATTAACCCAGAATTTTCTTCACTGTCGACAGGATACGCTCTGGTTTAAAAGGTTTTACAATGAAATCTTTCGCTCCGGATTTGATGGAATCCATTACCATTGTCTCCTGTCCCATAGCAGAACACATTACGATCGTTGCGCCCGGATCCATTGCTTTAATTTCCTTCAAAGTCTCAAGACCGTCCTTGTTAGGCATCGTAATATCCATAAATACAAGATCCGGCTTCTCTGCCGAATACAGATCGACCGCCTTCGCGCCGTCCTCCGCTTCAACAAGATCTGTATATCCAGCCTGTGTCAGCGTAGTTTTTAACATCATCCTCATAAATGCTGCATCATCCACTAACATAATTTTCGCCATTTTTTTTACCTCGCTTCTTATTCACATTGTAATTTATATACTCAGATAAGTCCAGGGGAACTATCTGGTAATTAATTATAGCTCACGGTGTATTATACCGCAACATCTTCTTTGGGTTCAACGATGCGGTTCTCGATCTTGACCGCAACATTCTTATTATGTACCCCAAGCTGACCGTTGAACCAAGGCTGACCTTCTATGTACAGTGAAATCAACGAATTTTGAGGTTTATTCAAATCTATTACATCTCCCACATGAAGATTATAAACATCATCCAGATTTAATTTTGCTACGCCCAGCTGTGCCATAATATCCATCTTTGACTCTCTGATGCTGTCCAGGATATCGTCGCGGTTACTCCGCATATGCGTCTGGTCGCTCTTATCAGCCAAATGTTTTGTCTTATCAATAATATCAAATATATTACCCAGCAGCGTTCCCGGAATACATATATTCATAGCGCCTTCCATGTCCCCCATCTGGATCCGCATCATGATAATGACAACGGTTTCATCTACACTGATTCCCTGGAACATACTAGGATTTTCTTCAATACGTTCAAACTCTGTATTAAATTTAATATACCCCGACCATACATCGGACGTTATCGCCACCAGATAACGGATGATTTTTGCATAGAGAGCTAACTCGATATCTGTGTAAGTATAGGACATATCCACCGACATATCCGTACCTGACCCTCCCAGCATCCGGTCGATCATCGCTCCCATAAGGGCCGGCGCTATATGAAACACCAGAGGCGGATTCTTTGAATGATCCTGCAGTTCTACCTGTGCAAGCGTAAGTACGTCGGTCTCGTTCAGCGCATTACCGAACTCATAGTACCGCTGTTCTTCTACTCCCACAACCTCGACTTCACTCGCCACCCGGAATAACCCGTTAATCTGAGAGCTTGCGATTCTCGCATAATTATCATAAATACTGCGGAGCATCTTGAGCTTATCTTTTGTGTACTTTTTCGGACTGTAGAAATCGTATTTCCTGTATTCCTGTTCTACTTTCTTTGGTTCTTTGGCCGCCTCATTTCCCTCGTCTGCACCCTGCAGAGAATTCAGCAGCGCATCAATCTGACTCTGCGATAATACATCTGCCATGCTTAATTCCTACTTTCCTTATGTCATTCTCTGTTCATCTGCTGATAATATTCTTCCAGGCTATGTTCTACACTGTCAGACTTCGTAATTAACAGCTCTACCCTTCGGTTCTTCGCTCTGTCCTCCGATGTATCAAACGATGCAATCGGCCGGAACTGTCCGTATCCTATCGCCACCAGCTTTTCCGGTGCGATCGTCGAACGGGTCTGAATAAAGGCAACCACCCGCGCCGCTCTCTCTGCAGAAAGAACTCTGTCGATCTCCGGGTCGTTCGGAGTGGCCGGATCCGCCTGGGACGTATGTCCCAAGACCTGAATCTCTTTAATAGACTCGTTCACTCCGGAAATAATCGACGCAAACTGTGCCAGAATCGTCTGACCCTCTTCCTTAATAACGGAACTGTCTCCGTCAAAGAATACCCTGTCCTGGAACGTGATAAATGTATACCCATCACCTTTATATAACTCAACCTCGGCGGAAAGCCCTGCATTCTCCACCGCCGCCTGGAGTTGTTCGTACAACCCGTCAAAGTCGTCCGGATTGATACCTTCCTCAACTCCGCCCGGAACCTCGTCATTTCCTTCCGCGTCCTTGTCTGCGGCAATCTGAGAAATATCTTTCGCATCCGGGTTAAAGCTCCTGACAACCTGAATCCATTTTGCCTGGTCTACCGAAGAAATCGAATAGAGAAGTACAAAAAAGCACAACAGCAGCGTCACCAAGTCGCCGTACGTGTCCATCCAGCTCCCGCCGTCTGCCTCCGGCTTGCTTCTTTTCTTCATATTCTCCTCCTACTCCTTGCCTTTCTTTCCTTTCCCTGCCGGGGCAGCGTCTGGATCGAGCATCTTTGCACGTTTCTTCTGCGCAACATATGTAACCAGCTTCTCTTTGAGGAACTTCGGATTATCGCCGGCCTGAATTGCAAGGATACCCTCGATTATCACCTGTTTATACAACAGTTCTTCTTCATTCCTGACGGCCAATTTATTCGCCATCGGATTAAAAAGTACGTTTGCAAGAATACACCCGTAGAACGTCGTGACCAGCGCAACCGACATGGCAGGACCAATATTTGAGGAACCGCCGCTGTCAATATCCATCTCCTTCAACATATTGATAAGTCCGACCAGCGTACCGATCATACCGAATGCCGGTGAGAATGCCGCCGCCTTCAGATACATATTCATTGCATCCTGATGCCGTGAATCCATGGCGTCCACTTCATTCTCAAGGAGAGTCCTTACTTCCTCCGGTTCCGTCGCGTCTACGATCAGCATGATCCCCTGCTTAAAAAACGGGTCGTCGATCTCGTTCGCTTTTTCTTCCAAAGCAAGCAAGCCGTTCTTTCTCGCGAGCTGCGCCATCTCTTCCAATGTATCCATAAGCGCCGACATATTATACTTATTGCCCTGGATCAAAAGTTTCAGATGGCTTGGAATTGTCGCCAGCTTATTGAGCGGATAACTCGCGACAATTGCCGCTATCGCTCCACCGATAACGATCGCCACACTCTGAGGATCCCAAAAGTTTCCAAGCTTTGACGGTCCGATACCGACGATTACAATTAGTACGACCGCCAAGACTAAACCTACAATACTAGTTACATCCACGTTGCTTCACCCCTTACTTAATTATCTATTGTATGGTAACAATGGATTTTTCCATTGTACTCGATCGTTTTCTCAATAATCTCTTCCGCGCTCTCTTTTACAATGTAAAACTTTCCGTTCATCAAAATCACTTTGGATTCCGGTATCAGATCTACCGCTTCAATCTGTGCGCAGTTAATGACAATCTTCGTATCATTCAGCTTAGTAAGTATTATCATACCACAGTTCCTCACATTTTTCAAATGTATACCGGATATATAATAAATATACCCGGTATACATTTTTTACTATTAGATTACATCGCCTTCACTAACGTTTCATACTAACAAGTTCCTGAAGCATCTCGTCTGTCACTGTGATGATCTTTGAGTTTGCCTGGAAACCTCTCTGGCAGGTAATCATATTAGAAAACTCGTTAGCCAGATCCACGTTAGCCATCTCCAAATAACCGCCTTTGATCTTTCCGGACGGTCCGCCGTTCGGCTTCATCGCTCCGATGTCGCCCGCGTTGGCTCCCGGTGTGTAGTAGTATCCGGTGGTCTTCTCCAGACCGTTCGGGTTTTCTACCGTGACAAGGGCAATCTGTCCGATCGGAATCGTACGGTTCTTCTTATCCACACCGATGATCGTTCCGTCCTCGTTGATCTTGTAGCTCTGGATCTCATACTGTTTCCCTGTCTCCGTATCGATTGGGATCTGGAGTGCGGAAAGCTCGTCGGCGTAGACCGGATCTACACTGGAAATTCTGATATTTCCTTCATTCGTCGTACGCAAAATAGCGTCTCCGCCTTGCGGTGTCGGGAATGCCTTCCCTAGAAGTGTCGCCCCCGCGCTATCGTTCCCTGTCGTCTTTTTTGTGATAGTTAGATTCACAGTACCGCCGCCCGTTCCGCCGGCCGCATCCTGGTATCCGGTCAGGCTGATGTTGTATGTTGCAAACGGATTATCTACTGTAGCGCCCGTTGAATCTGTAACCTGAATATCTTTTCCCGCTATTGCCTTAATCCAGTCTTGTATCTGGTCTTCCAAATCGTCATGCCGGGTCGTCGCCTTCACGCCGCCGATCGTAATTTCCCGTACGCCATTAACAGGAGCCGATACGGCTACATCTGCTCCTGTTACCGTGTACGTCGCCGCTGTTGCCGGAACCTCGGGGATTCCTGTGCCCTCCTGCACCGCATAGCCGTACACATAACTTCTCTGGTCGTCTACCAGGTAACCGTTGCTGTCAACTCGGAAAATACCCACACGGGATAAAAACAAACCGGAACTTTCTACATTGGTAAACGTTCCGTTTACCATGTTACCTACCAGGAAAAATCCTGTTCCGTCGATCATACAATCCAGCGGGTTAGAAGACGGAGACGGCGCTCCTGTCCCAAACTCGTTCGTAATAGACGACATAACAGAACCGTAACCTACCTGAGAAGCGTTACGTCCGCCGGCCGCTCCCGCGAGAGTGCTTCCCGCTGAACTGTTCGTGGAATTTGCATACATAGAATCCGCAAAATGGTAGCTGTATCCTTTAAATCCCCATGTATTTACGTTTGCAATATTGTTGCCGATTACATCCATTTTTGATTGATGTGATTTCAGTCCTGCGACTGCCGCAACCATTGATCTGACCATTCTTATTACTTCCTTTCTTCTTAGCCTTACGCTGCCTTTGTATCTGCAAGTCATACAGATACGAAACCTCCATAAATGGTCCGGCTTACATTAAAACAGCGCTGTCAATATTCGTAAAAATGTTGTCCTTCATTTCTCTGCCCGACATCGTGGTAACCACAATATTGTTCGGGACATTCACAATAAAAGCTCCGTTCTCTCCGATGACGACTACATCTTTCGCGCCTTTTGCTTTTGCTTTCTGGACCGCCTGGTTCAGATCGGCAAGAAGATGGTCTGTCACCTCAATTCCACGCTCCTGCACCCGCAGCGCCGCATGTTTTGAAAACTGGACGGATGACGCTTTTCCTGCTTCCTTTTGTAAAAGATCCGCAAATTGTACGTCTGTGCTCGCCGCATTCGGCTTTGCCGAAAGTCCTGCTGTCGCATGCTGCAGCTTCAATGCACCGGCGTTGGTAATCTGATTGATCTTATTCATTCCCCCTGCACCGCCTTTATTCGCTCTCGGTGTTCTCGCCTGTATCCCCGCCGGCGTCCTCCTCGCTGCTGCCTTCATCCGGAACGTTGCCTACTGCCATAACCTGCGCCAAATCATATTTAGTGCCGTTAACATATACAGACGTTGTTCCCGTAAGATCCACGCCGGATACAACACCCTTAACCTTATCGACAATCTCTCCCTTTTCATTGGTAATAGCAATCGTTACCTCTTTGCCTAAAAGACCTGTCGAATAGCTGGTGAGCGTTACTGTTGAAAGATTATTGGTTACTGTTGAAAAATTACTGATTGCCTCTGCCAGCTTGGTCATGGTGCTCATAGACGACATTTGTGTCATCTGATTCATCATGTCCGCATTACTCATCGGATTTGACATATCCTGATATTGAAGCTCCGCCGCAAACAACTTCCAGAAATCGTTCTCCGTCATGGATTTGTTTGACGACGCGGTAGTTTGTGTAGTCAGTGTTTCGTCGAACAAGCTGTTAACGATACTTCCTATTGAATCCGCCATTTGTGTATCCTCTCCTTTCTGCTTTGTTAACCCGCAAAACCAGCAAGGCCTAACCGAAGTTTCTGAAGAAATTGCTCTGTATCGTCTTCATTCTGCTCTTTTCTTCCTTCTTTGTTCTGCTCCTGCTGTGCTTCCTGTCTGCCCTGGCCATTGTCGTCTCTCGCCTGGTTCAGATAGTCGTTCTCCGGCTTTTCTACAATCACTGTGGTATGTCCGCCGAAATTGCGTTCGATCACGCCGCAGATCTCTTTCAGGTTATTTCCCAGCGCTTCCACCGCCTTCTTCTCAGAACAGATAAGTGAAACATTCGCTTCTCCCTGCTGATAAGATATTTTAACGGCGATCTTCCCCAGATTTTCCGGCTCGATATGTATCTCAAATTCATCGATGCCATTTTCCATCTTTGTTACGATCTGCTCTGTCACTTGCTGCGGAAGCTCTTCCGGCTGGTGTACCCGCACCGTAACCGTCTCCTTCGCCGCGGCTGTCTGCATCTCAGTCCTAACCGGTGTTTCCGGCGCGGTCGTCGCGGCTGCCTGCTGTGCGTCCTGATTACCGCTCTGGAAATTACCTGCTTCTTCATTCCGGGGCTTTGTCGTGCTTTTTAGGGCCTCTGATACTCTCGTCTCCGGTTTTACCGAAACATCCGCCGATACTTCAACCGTTTCCGGTTTTACCAAACTCTCTGCTGTAATTTCCGCTTTCCCCGGGACATTATCCTGAATCATCTCCGGACTCTGCGTTTCTTCTTTCGGCACGGTTTCCATTATCGGAGCCGCTGCTTCTTCGCCGCCTAAGGCTGCTGTCACCTCCGGAAAAACGACTTCTGTTTCTTCCGTTTCCACCCGAATCATTTCAGGACGTAGGTTCTGGCTTATCTGATATGCCGCAAAAAGTCCGTCCGGCTGAACTTTTTCGTCCTTCTCCGGCTCTTTTGCAGGGGTTTCTTGTGTCTCTTCTTTCTTTTTCACCGTATCCTTTGTGTCTTTTGGGTCTTTTATGTCTTTTGAAGCTTCCTTCGTCTCTTCATTCTTACCCTGAAGCAGATTCTTGAAGTCGTCGTTCACTTCCCCTGAGTTATTCCCAGCCTTCCGGCTCTCGGCGGTCCGTTGATTTAGATTCAGAGACTGCCCTACGTTGAGCATATTCATTGGTACTCCTCCTTTCTCATTGTTTTGTGGTCAAATGTTTTGACTTTATAGTAATCTGCATTCATGCAGGATTACCCGGTTATTTTCGCCATCGCGCTCTTGGTGGCGACAAATTCTTCGATAAACTTCTCTTCTTCTTTCTGAACCGCTTTATCGTATTCAGCCTTCTTTTTTTCCTTTAATTTATCGATGGAAGAAGTCTCTTTTTTAGCTTCCACCACTTCATTCCTCTTTGCTTCTTCCTGTTCCATGAGCTTTTTGAGCTGTTCCTGCTTGATCCGTATTTTTATATTAAGCGCTTCCAAATAATTCTCATAGCCATGAATCTCGCGGATTGTCATCCCTTCCATCTTATGCTCCCGAAGCTCCCGTGTGCATACCCTGTGTTCTTCTTCAAGCCTCTCTATCGCCTGCTCGCATTCTCTGACCTTGGCAAGAATCCTGGCGTGTTCTGCTTTCAAGCCGTCGAGCACCTGTTCCTTATAGTTCAATACCGTATCTAATGCAAAAAAGAACTTCTTCATCGTACAATACGCTCCATCATCTCAAATGATTCCTCTAAAGAAAAACTTTCATCTATCTTCTGCATCAAGAATTCGTTTACTTTGTCAATTTTTGCGATCGCCACATCCAGCTTGGGATTCGTCCCCGCCTTATAAGCGCCGATAGAAATCAAATCTTCATTTTTTGAATATATACTCAGGATATCCCGCATCTTTGCCGCTGCCTCTCGATGTTCCGGGGGTACGATTTCTACCATCAGACGGGAAATACTGGCATTGATATCAATCGCAGGAAAGTGATTCTCATTAGCAAGTTTCCTTGTCAGTACAATATGTCCGTCCAAAATTCCGCGGACCGTATCGGAAATAGGCTCGTTCGTATCATCCCCTTCTACCAGCACAGTATAGACGCCCGTAATGGAGCCTTTCTCGAATTTACCGCTCCTCTCCAAAAGTTTCGGAAATTCGGCATAAATCGAAGGAGTATATCCCCTCGCCACAGGCGGCTCCCCGGTCGCAAGCCCAATCTCGCGTTGTGCCATGGCAAAACGGGTAAGGGAGTCCATCATCAGAAGAACATCCTTGCCCTGATCTTTAAAATACTCTGCAATCGTTGTTGCTACAAGAGGGCACTTCATGCGAAGCATCGCAGGCTGATCCGATGTTGCAACGACCAGAACACTGCGCTTCATCCCTTCCGGACCGAGATCTTTTTCTATAAATTCCCGAACCTCACGGCCTCGCTCTCCTACCAGCGCGATTACATTGATATCTGCTTTTACATTTTTTGCAATCATACCCAAAAGGGTACTTTTTCCGACGCCGCTCCCAGCAAAAATACCGATACGCTGTCCTTTTCCTATTGTATTCAGTCCGTCGATCGCCTTTACTCCAAACTCCAGCGTGTCCCTTATCGGCGGTCTTTGCAGTGGATTTATATATGTATTTTCTACATAATAGTATCTTGGAGAAGGAAATGAACCCAGGTCATCCATAGGCTTTCCTGTCGCATCAATGATCCTCCCCCGCAGAAATTCACCTACCGGAATTTTTAAACGGCGTTTCGTATTCCGGACAAAACTTCCCGCAGACACACCGTTTATATTCTCGTAGGCCATGAGCTGCATCTTATCGTCCCGAAAACCTACGACCTCCACCGGAATCTGCCGGTGAGTTTCTTCGTTATAGATCATAGCAATATCACCGATGCTGGCATGATTCCCGGAGGATTCCATCGCCATTCCAACGACATTCTCTATTTTTCCAATATGACTTACTGTTTCTGTCTTTTGTATTAATTCCGGAAGTTTTGAAAACATACTCTCTCCCCTTAGCTAAGCTCTTACATTGTTCAGTATGTCCTTGATATTTTCCAGTTGTGTACTGACGCTGGCATCAATGATTTCGTCCGGCAATTCAATGATACAGGTTCCTTCTTCCCCATTATCCATGGTTATAATCTTAATATTGTCAGACAATCTCGCCATTGCCTCCAAAAATTCCGCGTCAATCTCCATCGAGATCCCTGTCTCGCATTTCGTTATATAAATTTTTGCCCAGCGTTTCTTGCGCATCTTGTCGGTCGCCGCAAGGATCATCCGTTTCACGATATCGCCGCTGGACTGAAGGCTGGTCTGAATAATCTTCTCGGCCACAGCAAGGGAAATCCGCTTCAGGTCGTCAATATACTGTTCCAAAAGCTTATCTTTCTCCAGCGATACGCTTTTGATCACATCCGCGATATTAGTCTGAAGAGTACGAATCTCTTTATCAAGGATCTTTCGCTGCTCCTCGTACGCTTCCCGCAAGCCTTCCTGGTGTCCGGTTTCTTTCCCCTCATTATAGCCGCGGTTACGAAGTATGTCCGCCTGCTCCCTAGCGTCGCTTAGAATCTGAGCCGCCTGTTTCTGTGCATTCTCGATGATTTCCTGTTCTCTGGCTGATATCAGGTCCTCTTCCGGCTCTTCTTCCTCCTTCTCTTCCTCGTCCAGCTCTTCGCTTTCCTCTTCCGGCTCTTCTATCTTGAATCCGGCAAAGAAATCAAACGGTTTTACATTTTGATCCTTTTCCGGTTCTTTCATAATCCTAGGCAATGATCTCATCCTTTCCGCTCTTGACAATAATCAGTTCGCCGGCTTCTTCAAGTCTTCTGATCACACCCACAATCCTCTGCTGAGCTTCCTCCACATCTCTCAGACGTACATTAACCGTAACTTCAAGATCTGACCGGATGCTTTCTGCCATACGTGTAGATACGTTGGCAAAGACAAGCTGTTTGATATTCTCATCAGAGCCTTTAAGAGCGTATACAATATCTTTGACATCACATTCACGAATAAATCTCTGGATAGACCTGTTATCCATAGATACGATATCTTCGAATACGAACATCTTCTTACGAATTGTATCCGCAAGCTCTTCATCCTCTTTGCCGAGTTCGTCAAAGATATATTTCTCATTCGCCCTATCCATATGATTCATAACGTCTGCTATGTAGTCGATGCCGCCGATCGTTGTGAAATCCTGTGTTGTAAGAATACTCTCGAACCTTTTCTTGAGCGTTCCTTCTACGATCTTGATCGCATCCGGAGACGCGCTTTCCATCCTTGCGATCGCTTCTACCACTTTAATCCGCTTTTCCTTCGGCAGTTCACTAATGATGGTCGAAGCCTGATCCGCCTCTGCATATGATAATATCAACGCAATCGTCTGCGGACGTTCATGCTGCAGGAAAGAAAACAAATTCTTAACACTGCTCTTGCGGATAAATTCAAAAGGACGGACCTTCAACGACTTTGACAATCGATCCAGTAAGGTCTGCGCCGTACTCTCACCGAACGCCTTCTCCAATACCGCTCTTGCATATTCCATACCGCCGTCTGTAACAACTTTTTGTGTCAAACAGGTTTTGTAGAACTCGTCTAAGACTTCCTCCATCTGTTCCGGCGTAACATGCCCTAACTTAGCAACCTCTATCGTAAGTTTCTCAATATCGCTCTCACTCAAGTGCTTATAAATCTGGGACGCCTTATCGGCTCCGAGAGAAACTACCACCGCCGCCGCTTTCTGCCCTGGCGTCAACTTCTCATTACTCTCCATCTCCATTGCCTCCATTTAGCCAGTTCCTGAGCAGCTGGGCAGAAATCTCAGCATTCTGCTCCGCAAACTCACGGATACTTCTCTTGAGTTCCATACCTCTGTCGTTCTGAAGCTCTTGAAGCTCTTGATTAAGGTCAAGCGTCGGAAGTTCAATCTCTTCTTCTCCTTCTGTCAGTTCTTCTTCTTCAAGCTCTTCTTCCTCCTGAGCCCTGCGCCGGCTCCTGATCACAAAGAATACAATAAGCGCGATCACGAGCAGCATAAGTACGATACCCGCGATGATCGCCCAGAGCGGTATCCCTTTCAGGATCTGCAATACACCGCTCGCCTCCTCTGTTTCTTCCTCCGTCTGGCTTCCGTTAAACACCGCGCTTACGACCGCGATCTTTTCTTCCTGTTCATAAGTTGAGATTCCCGCCGCATTCCCGATCAAAGAACGAAGCTGCGATTCTCTCAGACTCCCAAAGCTAGTGCCGTTGATCGCAACAGACACCGTCAGATCATCTAATGCTCCCGGCGAAACCTGCCCTTGCTCCTTGATCTGATTCACCAGATATTCTCGGGAAATGCTTTCACTGTATGCATTTGTTCCGTTGTCTTCGCTGTCCGTATTATATTCTGTATTATCCGAATTCGTCTCGGAACCCGCGACTCCGCCGGCCGCGCCGTCTGCCCCTGCTCCTTCACGGTAAATCTGCTCCGTATCAACGATTCCCGTTTTATCATTTTCATCTATTTTTTCCGGCGTATTGTAAGTAATCGACTCACGGATCAAATTCTCCATATTGATCTGCGCCCGTGCGGAAACCGAAACATTTTCCATTCCATAGATCGGTCCCAGTACTTTCATGACGTTACTGATGACCTGCTTTTCCACAACCCGCGCGATCTCTTCCGCATCCGAGCTGTTAGCCGATTTCCCTTCCTCCGACTCAACGGATACGTCGTTTCCGTTTCCGTCAAAAACACCTACGTTCGTCATCTCCATCCCCGGCACGCTCTTTGAAACCAGGCGCTGGATTCCGCGCACCTGACTCTCGGAAGGAGACCCTCCATCCTTCATCACGACCGTTACCGATGCGCTGGCCTGCGTTGTATCGTCGCTCAGCACATATCTGCTCTGTTCTCCAAGCGCAATCGTTACCGTAGCTTCCTTCACCCCGTCGAACATGCGGATCGTCGCCCCTATACGGTCTTGAAGATCATAAAGCTCATACTGTGCCTTCTCAGAGTCCGTCGTCATCATCCCGGAATTATTGATATAAGTATCATATGTAAACCCGCTCTTCGGATACCCTTCCTGGACAAGCGCCGCCTTCGTCTGATCCACCACGTCTTTCTTTACCTGGATCGCGTCGTCTCCATCATACTTAAAATCAACACCGTCCTCCTGCAGCTTCGCGGTGATCTGCTGCGCTTCCGTCTCGCTCAATCCGGAAAACAACGTCTCGTATGGTTGGTTATTCAAAATAAGCGCAATAATCACCGCGCCGACAATCAGCGCCGCCGCGCCGATGATGATTATTTTTTTCGTTCTGCTATTTATTTTATCAGTCAGCTCTTTTAACTGAGCAATTCTCTCTTTTACGTCCATAGTCCAACTCTCTTATTTTGATTCCCCGTCATCCTGCCGCGGGGTTCTTGACTTTACTCTCGAACTCAATCGCCTATTCGGCGATGAAGTTCATAAAGTATCCCTTTTGCATTCGGGACTCGCAAACTCAATCGCCTATTCGGCGATGCAATTCACAAAGTATCAGTGCATAAGCGCTATGCACTGATACGCATGATTTCGCTATAAGACTGCATCGCCGTGCTCCGCAGCGCCACAAGCAGATCAACCGCCAGCTGTGCCTTCGCGGCCGCGATCGGCTCGGCATGCGGATTGTCCGTCTGTCCTGTCGCCAGAAGATATTGTTCCTTCGCCAAAGTATCTTCCGAAGTTTTCACATCGTTAATCGCATTCGCAAACACATCTTTAAAGACAGAAATTCCGTTCTGCCCCGTTGATAATTCCTTCTCTGTTCTTATAACGCCATCGGTCGCCAACTCCCACGGCTGAATCGGAGTAATGAACATCTCTCCCATTATGTATCACCCTTTCTCTAATCTATGCATCCCGTCAAATCTCTTTATTGTGTCTTAAGCGCCGACCGGTATCTGTTGATATCAGATGTTATCGAATTAAGCAAGTACTGATACTGCAGCCCGTCCCGCGCAAGCTTCGACTGTTCTACATCCGCGTTCACATTATTCTCATCAACCCTCGACGAATCATCACGGCTGTACAATTCGTAAGCGCTCCCTTCAATCGCATCCCGCATCGCGTTGCTGCTCTTTACACCGTCAGCCGCAATCAGCCTTTTACGGAATGTCTCCTCAAATTTAACTTCCGTCTTCTTAAACCCCGGCGTATCCACATTCGCTATATTATTCAGTGTAGTCTCCTGTGATTTCCACAAGAAATCCAGGGCTTTTTCCGCCAGCGAAACTGTATTTCCAAATATCGCTATCTTATTCCAGGACATTACATCCTCACTCCCTTATCATTATTTTTATATTTGTCTATACCTTAACTTTACGTAGTTATCTTATATATCATACACATATTTTTCTAAAATGTCCAGACTTCTCTCCACTTATTTTCTTCCTTTTTCAACCTTTTTTGTTCCAGGCTCCGGACTTTCCCGATCATACACCCCTTATTTCAATCCAGGTATATTTCATATATTATAAGTAGAATCCGCCCTTTTCATCATCAGAACCCGTACCGCCCAACATAGAACTTCCGCTCTGCATCTGCATTCTGAGCATCTGAACATAGTACTGGGCGTCCTTCTGTGTATATGTATATGTATCCTGAAGCTTTTCCAGAAGCGAAACAACTCCTGTCCCGCTGCTTTCCCCGGTTCCCGGCAAAGTCACTCCCGTCGTAATGTCCGTTCCCATGTACTCTTTTACCTTTTTAATGTAATTCTGAGTCTCTTTAAACGGAGGCACCCCGCCGTATTTCGCCACATTACCGCTGCCCGCGTTATATGCCGCGAGCGCAAGTTCAATATTGCCGCCGTACTGTGTCAGCTTTTCAGAAATGTATTTGGCGCCGCCCATAATATTACTCCTCGCATCGTATGGATCGCTCACTCCAAGCGACGCCGCCGTAGCAGGCATGAGCTGCATGACTCCTATCGCCCCTGCCGAAGAAACGGCGGAAGCGTCAAACCCTGATTCAGCCTTGCCGATCGCCTTCAGAAGATTCACCGGGACATTGTATATCTGAGCCGCCTCCTCAAAGACCGCGTCCATACTTTCCGGAACGTCAAGCCCTGAATCCTTATTTTTAAAATATTGAAAAGTATCTGCAAAGCTCCTGCCGGAAACTGTCTGGGCAGAGGATGTCCGGCTGCCCGAATATTGATCTGCCGCGCCTGAACCCATCTGAATCTGTTTCAAAACATTGCTGATGCGGTCATAATAACTTTGATAAGCAGAAAAATCTGTATAATTGCCCGCCATTCTATCCTTCCTTTCTTTACTTCTAACAGAACATTAATTAACACTATATCACTTTTTTATATTTATGAAAAGTCATTTCAAGAAGTTTTCATAACTTTTCCTTTTTTCCGTAAAACATCCAAGAAAAAACGACATGATTTTAAGAAACAGATATTTACTTTCCTTCTGATTCGTTATAGAATGGTAATATGTTTATATTTAATTATTTATTGAAAGGCAGGAGGAGTAAATCGTGTTTAAAAATTTGAAAATGAGAAACAAGCTTTTCCTCTCATTCGGTACTGTGATTGTGTTTTACCTTATCACTGTTGTTTTATCGTTTGTTGGGTTAAGCCGTGTTTCAAGCGGATTGGCATCTTTTTATGAGGTCCCTTATCCGATGGTGCAGCATACGCTGGAACTTCAGTCGACTACCCGGCAGGTATATTTAGACCTGTTCCGCGCTCTTGTGGCCGATAATGCTTCCGACAGGCAGGTCACTTTGGCCGCTATCGAGGATGCCGCGAAGCAAAAAGATGCTTCTTTGGCAGCGCTGAAGGCGTGTTATGAAGGAGATCCGTCAACGCTTCAGGCAATCGAAGCAGCAGCAGCAAAAACCGGAACTTTAAGAGAAGAGGCGGCAGGTTACATAAAATCCGGCGATACCGATAACGCGCTGGCTACCATCACCGGCGATTATAATTCCGCTTGCGATGAGCTTGACGAAATTTTAAACCAGACCATTGACAGCGCGAAGATTACGGCGGATGATTATTATTCTTCCGGTATGTCCACCAAGAAAATATGCCAGACCATTTTATTTGTACTTGCTATTGTGTGCGTCATTTTAACATTCCTTCTTATTTTCTGGATTGTTCGGGCAATTACACAGCCGTTGGCTGAGATTCAGACCGCTATGATAGCAATGTCAAAGGGCGATATGCATCCCGATGTTTCTTATCAGTCTAACGATGAGTTTGGCGATTTGGCGGATAAGCTGCGGTTTGTACTGAGTACATTAGCCAGTTATATCGAGCATATCTGTTCTAAGATGGATTCGCTTGCAACAGGTGATTTCTCTGTAGATTTTGATATGGATTATCTCGGTGAATTTGAATCTATTAAGTATTCCGGCTCTAAGATCCTGGAATCCTTGAACGATACTTTAAGCCAGCTTCATCAGGCAGCGGACCAGGTGGCAAGCGGCTCTGACCAGGTTTCAAGCGGCGCGCAGGCATTAAGCCAGGGCGCTACTGAGCAGGCAAGTTCCGTCGAAGAACTGGCGGCGACTTTGAACGATCTGTCTACCCAGGTTAATCAAAATGCTCAGAATTCCCGCGATATTAATAATTTGATCGCCCTTACCGCAGGTGAGGTTGACAACAGTAACCGTCAGATGGAACAGATGATGTCTGCCATGACGAAGATTAACGACTGCTCAAGCCAGATTGAAAAGATCATTAAGACGATCGAAGACATCGCTTTCCAGACCAATATCCTTGCATTGAACGCCGCCGTTGAAGCAGCTCGTGCAGGAGAGGCCGGCAAGGGCTTTGCCGTTGTTGCAGATGAAGTCCGCAGCCTTGCTTCTAAGAGCGCGGAAGCGGCAAAGGATACCACGGTTCTGATCAGCAATTCTTTGAATGCTGTTTCCGAAGGAAATCAGATTGCGGCAGATACACAAAGCTCACTTTTGAAGGTTGTCGCCAATGCCCAGAAGATTGCGGACGGCATGGCAAAGATTACGGATGCTTCCGACTTGCAGGCCGAAGGAATCACACAGATCACGCAGGGAATCGACCAGATTTCTTCCGTTGTTCAGACCAATTCCGCGACTGCAGAAGAAAGCGCTGCTGCCAGTGAAGAGTTGTTCAGCCAGTCCAGCCTGCTTAAGAGTTTGGTCAGCAAGTTCCGGCTGAAAGGTATGCCTGCCGCGGTATCGGCTCCTCCGGTTTCAACCACGACTACGGATGAGCCGGATATGGATTTATCGTCAGGTACGAGCTATACTCCAAGCTATACCCCTACCAGCAGCAGTTATAGCTCTCCAAACTTTGTTGACGACAATGCGAAATATTAGTATCTAAGAATTTAAAAGGGTCTGCAAAATGGATTTTACCATTTTGCAGACCCTTTGTTACTTTAAAAATTTCCATTCAAAAATTCCAGAGTTCCTGTGAGCCATATTTAATCGGATCTGTCAGAAAATTACGGAACAACTTATCATACTCCTTCTGGTAATGGTCCGCCTTTTCCTGATCCTCCATCACACGGAAAAAGGTCGCCGCCTGCATGAACTTATCTTGTGTCTGGTAATTGCATTCCAGCCCTGTCATCGCCTCCTCCATCAGACCGATCGCCTTCTCCTTTTGTCCCCGTCCTGCAAGGTAAGTTCCGCATGAGCAGACACACTCAAAATTGTCCGGCTCTTCGCGATACCAGTTTTCATACCAGGCATCGCTCTCTTCCACTCTCTTCAGACTGTAAAGCGCGTCTCCGATCGCGCGGTTGTAATCGTTCGGCCTTTCCTTTTCCCACGCAAAAGTCTTTTTGACATCGTGACAGAAATCTATTGCATCCTCAAACCTCCTCAGGCAGAAATACACCGTGACTACCTTGGGAAGCCATTCCGCAAAATTATACCGGAACTCTGTCGCCTCGTCCACGTCAAACAGCTCCAGCTTTCGATAAGCCTCCGCAACATTCTCCTTGATTCTCTCCCAGACCGGATACCACGCTTCGAGGCACTGTTCCATCTCATACTTTTCATATAGCCCGTCGCCCGTCCTTAGCGCCGCGGCTACTCCTTTCCAGAGATCGCCCTCCTCTTTCTCCCCGCCTTCATCCTCAAGGGCTTCCTCATCCCACTCGTCATCGTCCAGAAAATCCTCATCAAACAAATCATCGTCAAAAGACATTTTATCAAAATCCTTCTGGCGCTTTACCGCCTCAAATATAGACTTCTGTAAAAGTTGGTTTGACATCTTCGTACATTCCTCCACATTGTTTCCTTCCCCAACCCTTATCCATCGTATTGCTTTTCTCCCATAAAATTCAATATTGCATATAAGCGTTTTTATTATAGCAAATGTTCACTCACTTGACTAGTGTTTATTTACCTTTTTCCGCCGTTCTCAGACAGCATCTCCTGTGTCAGTTCAAACGCAAGACGTTTCGTCCCGTCCTGAACAAAGATGTTTCCGCAATACTGAAATCCATTCTTCTGCAGCACTCTTTGCATGACCTTATTATTCTCATGGGTGTCAATCCGCAGATGTCCCCCTGACTGTGCAAACGCCCACCCGATGCAAAAGGAAGCAACGCCTCGTCTCCCCCTATCCGCCGCAATCCGATGGATAACCCCATAAGCAAAGTCACTCTTCCATTCCCCTTCATAGATAACGGCATAATTTGGTTCCTCCATAACTTTAAAGAAAAACACGCCGATGATTTCCGTTCCATCCAGACACACATAGCTGTCGCCGTCGGCAATGTCCTTTAGGACCCTCATAGCCTGCGGCTCCTTCTCTCCCCACTGTGTCGGATTCCCGTTCTCTCTCATAAATGCCCTGGCATCCTCATAAATTTGTAATATTCTTTCCAAATCCTCTTTCTTTGATTTCCTAATCTTCATTCCTCTTTCATTCCTTTTTACAATATTTACTCTCTATTTTCTGCCAAGGCGTATTTTCTCCATGTCCGCCGCCAGTTCCCGGTCCATATGGTGAAATAAATAGTTCTTTCCCTGGTCTTTATGTTTTTCATATTCCTCCTGTATCTGCCTCCTGGTAAACTCTATTTCATTTAAAAACTCACGGGATGAAATCAGCGTGCCGCCTTGTCCCAATGTAATGACCTGCTCCACACCGTCTGATGTCACCACCGTCACATGGTATTTCCGTCCGATTTCATGCACCACTTTTTCAATATACTGGTCTGCAGTCTCCGCCTTTTTTGTATAAACCACATGGATATTGTGATATTTCAAAACTTCCATATTGAAGTTATCTACCTTATACGCATCAAACACCAGGATTAAAACGCATTTCTTAAACCCTTGATAGTTGCAGAGAATATCCATTAATTTATTCCTGGCAGCCTCGATATTTTCCTTTGCAAGCTCTTTCAGATCGTCCCATGCGAATATGACATTATATCCGTCTACCAACAAATATTCCTGCACGGCCTTTTCCTGTTTCCCCGGCTTCTTCTGTGAATCTGCCGTGACCGTCCTGGTTTCGCTGCTCCTCTTCCTCTCAACACGCCCGTATGTGCGGATGAAAATCTCCTCCAGTTCACAGTCTTGTTTACGGTTCCTCTCATATTCTCCATCACCGTATCTTTCGTGTATCCTTGACGGGCCCTTTCCGCCTTTAACCCCATCCAAATCCTGCTCTTCTGACTCTTCCCTGTCTTCTTCCTTATATAACTGGCTTTCAATATGCATATATTGGGGGACCTGGTCCCACGGCACATAAAATCCAGCCCCATGTGCGCAGAAAATAGAGCCTGGCGGATTTTCCACATCCCGTTCTGCGTCATAACCTGCTTCCTCTATGACTTCCTCTGCATTGGAACAGGGCGCATAACCCCCGAATTGACAGGAAATCCTGCCCTGTCCTCTGGTGTATGCATTGACTTCCCTTTGATAATCGCGCATCCCGGCGACCGGCGCCGTTCCTTTAAGAAGACACATTTCCCCGGCCGTCTCGGGAGCGGTAAATTCTCCTTGCATTTTCTGGATATCCGCCAGGGCGCGGCCTGTATATTCCGCCGGAACTTCCAGCCGGAATCTGTAATATGGTTCCAGAAGGACGCTGTCCGCCTGCATCAGCCCCTGCCTTACCGCACGGTAAGTGGCCTGCCGGAAATCGCCCCCTTCCGTATGCTTAATATGTGCCCGTCCCGCAAGCAGTGTAAACTTTATATCAGTGACTGCCGCTCCTGTCAGTACACCGCGGTGCTCTTTCTCTGCAAGATGTGTCAGAATCAGCCTTTGCCAGTTTCGATCCAGCACATCTTCGCTGCAACGGCTCGCGAACGTCACCCCGCTCCCCGCCTCGCCTGGCTCCAGAAGAAGATGCACCTCCGCATAGTGGCGCAGCGGCTCAAAATGCCCTACTCCTTCCGCCGCCTTACGTATCGTCTCTTTATATACGATTTTCCCTGTGCCAAAAGAAGCCTTGATGCCGAAACGCTCCTCAATCAGGCTGCGCAGGATTTCGATCTGAATCTCTCCCATGATCTGGGCATGAATTTCTTCCAGCTCCTCATTCCATACAATCCGAAGAAGAGGATCCTCCTCCTCCAACACCCTAAGATTTTGAAGCATTATATGGGGATCCACCGATTCCGGAAACAGCACACGGTAACTCAGCACCGGCTGAAGAACAGGCTTGGGGGACTCCTCCTCTGTTCCCAGACCTTCGCCGGGATATGTATGCGTAAGCCCCGTAACGGCGCAGACCACCCCCGCCTCAGCCTCCTGAAGCATTTCAAATTTTTCTCCGGAATAGAGCCTGATCTGGTTCACCTTTTCTTCCCAAATCTCCGACGCATTTTCCGCGCTCCTGAGGTTGTCCTTAACCTTTAGTTTCCCTCTGGTGACCCGCAGATGCGTCAAACGGTTTCCCTGCAGATCCCGTGAAATCTTGTAGACTCTTGCTCCAAAAGAATCTCCCTGCTCCTTGCCAAGGGCCCGGTTTCCTATTGTAAAACGGCATATTCCTTCCAGAAGCCTGTCCACCCCCTGTATCTTAAGCGCCGAGCCAAAATAACAAGGGAAAACTTTCCGCTCCGCGATCAGACGGATAACCGAATCTTCCCCTATCCTCTCCTTCTCGATATACTCTTCCATCGCCTCCTCGTCAGAAAGCGCAAGCTGCTCCCAGAACAGTTCCCGCTCTTCGGCTTCCTCATCAAAGGCAATACATCCCTCGTCCAGGATATTCTTCAATTCTTCCAATATTTTCTCCCGTTCCGTCCCCCTCTGGTCCATCTTGTTGACAAATACAAATACAGGTATCCCATACCTCTTTAACAGTCTCCAGAGCGTGCGGGTATGCCCCTGCACACCGTCCGCGCCGTTGATCACAAGAATCGCATAATCCAGCACCGGAAGAGTCCTCTCTGTCTCCGCGGCAAAATCCACATGCCCCGGCGTGTCAAGCATCGTCATATATACGCCGTCCAGCACAAGCTCCGCCTGTTTGGAGAAAATCGTAATCCCTCTGCCCCGCTCTAATATATGAGTATCCAGAAAGGCATCCCCATGGTCTACCCTCCCAGGTTTTCTTATATTTCCGCAAAGATACAGAATACTTTCCGATAATGTCGTCTTTCCCGCGTCTACATGGGCCAACAAACCCACACTAATATGTTTTCTATGTCCAATTGGTTTATTTTCCGAGGTTTCCGCCATAGAAAATGTCCCTTTCTGCTGTTTATTGTACTATATTGATGATGTTGCCCGATAAATGAGTCCACCGTCGGGCCCCATATTAATTATCATAACACAGAAAGGGACATTAGTCGATAAGTGAAAATTACGCAGCAGGCTTCAACGGCTGACGCCTCCTTTTGTTCATGCGTCCATGATACGGCTCCACCGTTAAACAAACAATCGCTAAAAACCGAAACATTTTCTATAAAAGACGTATGAGATGGTCACATCTCATACGTCTTTGCCCTAAATCGTACCTAATGTTATCATAATATTAAGTATCCACATGATAATCGCCACGCAGACCCCGATAATGCACAGCGCTTTTCCTGCCTTCGCTCTTCCCGCCATGCTGGAGCCGGAACCCATACGCGCCCTACCAAACCCGACGCACCCTAGAAGGATGCTCACTATCGGTATCAAAAATGCAGATACAAGGCTTAGTATCCCAAATACAAGAGCCATATTGGCTGCTTTGGTATTGTCCACTGTCCTCACCGGGATCGGCTGCCCTGTAGGCAGTCCCATTGATCCGTTGAACGGCTGGGCGCCCATTGATCCATTCATCGGCTGCCCTCCCGCAGGTCCTTGCTGTACAGGAAGCGGCTGCTGAAGCGTTCTAAACAAATCTTCCAGGCTGTTCTTATAAGGTTTCTTAGAAAGAGTTCCGACAAATCCATCCAGATCCCACTCGCCTCCGACAGTCCCTTTCATCCACGCCTCTAAGTGGAACACCCCGCCTGCGTAAGACCATTTCAGATATTTAAACCCTTCCATCATCGCGTCCCCTGCGCGGTATGCCGGTTCTCCATGCCAGTCAGACATGCTGAACTGATTCTTCTGCAAATAATCATTCATGATAAAACTCACGAAATCGTCCGGTTTATTAAGCACCAGATCCTGCACATATCTTGCCATTTACTTTTCCTCTTTTCCTCTCTTCCCTCGCCTCCGGCTTACTACTTATCTCATCTGGCGGAGATTAAACTTACTTGTCTGCTCCTCCAGATAATGTACCTGCTCGAAGAGCTGCTGGCTCACCGCCGCCGACTCCTGACTGCTTGCGGAGTTCGTCTGTACCACTGAAGATATCTGGCTGAGTCCTTCACTTACCTGTGCAATCGCCGTCGCTTCATTCTCTACCGCTTGTGCTATTTTCCCGATCTCATTGTTAGACTTTGTTACAAGCGACAGCGTCTTCTCCAATGTATCGGAAACTTCGCCTACGATCCGGCTACCCTTTTGCGTTGCCTGAACAGAGTTCTCAATCAGTTCTTTCGTCGCTTTCGCCGCCTGGTCTGACTTCGCCGCCAAATTGCGCACTTCATCAGATACCACGGCAAAGCCCTTTCCTGCTTCTCCGGCACGCGCGGCTTCTACTGCCGCATTCAAGGCAAGTATGTTTGTCTGGAATGCGATATTTTCAATCGTCGCAATAATGTTGCTGATCTGCTGGGACGCCTGGCTGATGTCGGCCATCGCCGCTACCATCTCGCGCATCTGCTCGCCGCTGACGGAAACCTGCTCGCCTGTCTGACGTGCATTTTCCTGTGCTTCAGACGCTGTCTTCACATTCTGTTCCGCATTCTTAGCCAGTTCCTCCAACGTAGCGGACAACTCCTCCACTGCGCTTGCCTGCTGCGTCGCCCCCTGTGATAAAGACTGAGAGCTGCTGGAGAGCTGTTCCGCATTCCCGGATACATTGTGACCTGCCTGATATATCCCGGCAATCGTCCCGGAAAGTGAGTTTGTCAACGACTCGATAGATGTTTCGATAGACTGGAAATCCCCAATAAACGGCGCAGATGTATGGACGTTAAAATTCCCCACTGACAACTGTCCCATAATATTATTAAGATCCTCAACATACTCATGAATCAGCCCAAGAGACTTATTCAAATTAGCTGCCAAATCCCCCAGCTCGTTCTTAGCTTTAATATCCAGTTCCAGTTCAAGACGCCCCCCCTCCAGCGGCCGGGTCTTTTCACTGATATACAGGATCGGGCTCACAATCTGCCGGATCACATACTGGATCAGGCTGATCAGACAGAACAGTGCGATTACAAGGCAGACTCCGCAGAGTATGTTCATCATCAGGATTGTATTTTCCATATTTTTCATACTTTCCTGGCTCATAACCCCAGCCCGCTCGATCGTCTGATCCAACAGACTCACAAGCTTGGAAAGAGTGCCCTGTATGGTATTCTGGTAATATGCCTGTGCCTGCGAAGGGCTTGTTTTCAGTCTGTTCAGCGCCTCTAACGCAGATTCATGCAGTTCTTTATGTAAGGGTTCCATCTCCGACTGAAGGGCAAGTATCGTCTCATCATCTGTTAATGCCTCCCCATACAGCCATTGTCCCAGGACACAGCCGGTCGAATCCGTGCTTCCCGTAAACTCCGTCCCGGCATATAACGCATTGCTCAGGTTGCTGGACCACTTATAATGTGCCGTCTCAGCTTTCTGTGCCTTATCCAGCACAAGCGCCGCTTCCGCCTGCCCCTCTTGCATATCCTGAATACGCATAATATTGATAGTCATCGTAACGCTAAACAAAATTACGGAAACAAGCGTCGCTATTACGCGGGCTCCAACCATTGTCTTAATGCTCTTCATCTCAATTTCCTCTCTTCTTAGAATCATTAGTTGATATTAGTATAGCAGACCGTCTACTGCTTTTCAACGATTTATTTACCTTTGGCATCGCTTCCCTTCCGCTTTATCCAGCGAATTTCTCTACTTCTTCCATTGTCGGAATAGCGACTCCGGCTCCGGCTCTCGACACAGTGACCGCCGCCGCTTTTGCCGCCATATCCATTGCCTTTTCCACCGGGAGTTCCTGAATCATTCCCGCAATAAAATACCCGGTAAATGTGTCGCCCGCCGCTGTTGTATCCACCGTTTCCACCTTATATATTTCCTGAGCATGCCTGCGGACGCCGTCAAAATAGACAGAGCCGTCCCCGCCCAGCGTCAAAACGATCCTGGCTCCCGGGAATTTCTCCGCCAGAGCTTCTGACAGTTCCTGCCCGCCCTGGTTTTCCATTCCTAATATCTGTCCGGCTTCTATCTCATTTAATATGAAGTAGTCGATCTTATCCAGAGGCAGTTCCAATACTTTTTCATCCATAGGAGAAGGATTCAGGACGATCTTCATTCCTTTTTCATGCGCTTTTTCTACTATATATGCCACTTCATTGATCTCATTTTGCAGGATCAGATAATCTCCCGCATCAAAAGCAGACAATGTCTCGTCCACCTGTTTTTGCGTAATCGTCTGGTTCGCGCCGCCATACAAGAGAATACAATTGTCCCCATTGTCGTCATTTTGTATAATCGCGTGACCGCTCTTCACCTCCGGAAGGACATGGATATAATCCGTACCCACTCCCGCCTCATTTAGAAATTCTTTGAGAAACAGTCCTTCCTGCCCGATACACCCCGCATGATATACCTCTGCGCCTGCCTTCCCCAGAGCGACCGACTGATTCAGCCCTTTCCCGCCAGGGTAAGTGCAAAGCTCTCTGGAAGAAATCGTCTCTCCCCTTTTCACCACATGGTTCACCTTGTAGACATAGTCAATATTCAGTGATCCAAAATTCAGTACTTTCATCCTTCTTTTCTCCTCCTGTTATTTAAGGTATTTGGCCATAATCTCATCAAATGTCCCATCTTTTTTAAGCGTGGCCAGCGCCTCGTTCAGCTTTTCGCACAACTCATCATTTCCCTTCTTCACGGCAAATGCATATTCTTCCTCCACATAAGCCGTCTCCAGTACCTTTAGCCTATTGTCGTCTTCGGTCAGGAACTTTGCCGTCTGTTCGTCAAGAATGGCGGCGTCGATCTTCCCTTCAAAAATTGCTCCCAGCGCATTCGTCCCCCATGCAAAACGCTGGATGTTTTCGTCTCCAAACTCATCCGTCGCATAGATATCGCCCGTCGTCCCTTTCTGCACCCCGATCCGCTTACCCGCAAGAGTCTCCTGACCGGTAACCGTGCTGTCTGCTTTTACGACGATCGCCTGCTTGCCGCTTCCGTATGAATCCGTAAATTCCACCTGCCCCCGCCTTGTGTCAATGGCTAAAAGCCCTGCGGCTCCCATATCTGCATCATCACTCTGCACTGCCGGCAGGATTGACTCGATCTCCATCTCCTTTACAACAAGCTCGCGGTTCATTTTTTCGGCAATGGCGCCGACAAGCTCTACGTCGATTCCGATAAGTTTCTCTTCCTCATAATACCCATAAGGCGGAAGCTCTGCACTTAGAGCAACAACCAATTTCTCCTTTTTGCTTTCTTTCTTTTCCTGTACTTCCTTTTCTTCTGCTTTTTTTGATCTGCACGCCCCTGCCGCGCACGCCAAGGCAACTACGCACGCCAAAAAAAACGCCCCATACATAATTTTCTTCTTTTTTATCTTCATATGCCAGCTATCCCCATACTATAAAATACAACAGCACCAGGACGCCGAGTACGATCCGGTAATATCCAAACGGTTTGAAATCATGCTTTTTAATATAAGACATCAAAAATTTAATCGCGAATACCGACACGAAAAACGCAACCAGGCATCCTACAAGCAGAATCGCAACCTCCATGCCTGTATAGCCAAATCCGAACTTAAAAAGCTTAAGGGCGCTCGCTCCGAACATGACTGGAATCGCAAGATAAAACGTAAATTCCGCCGCCACAGCTCTTGAAGTTCCGAGAAGAAGGCCTCCAAGTATCGTCGCCCCGGAACGAGACGTACCGGGAACCAGGGCAAGGACCTGGAACAGACCAATATATAGTCCGGTTGAATAGGGAAGTTCTGACAGTTTCGTGATTCTTGGACGCGTATGGGCGTTTCTTTTCTCGATCAGTATGAAAAAAATCCCATAGATGATCAGCATCAAAGCTACCACCACATAGTTGTAGAGATATTTATCCAAAAGGTCGTCGAACAAAATTCCGATTACTCCGGCCGGAATGCAGGAAACAATAATCTTCATCCATAGGTTTATGGTTAGTCTCTTCTGCTTTGCCGTCTTTCTCCGTGAAAACGGATTCAATTTGTGGAAATACAAGACAACTACCGCCAAAATCGCTCCAAGCTGGATCACGACGCGGAACATCTCCATAAACTCTTCACTTTGAGACATGTGAAGGAACTCTTCTACCAAAATCATATGCCCTGTGCTGCTGATAGGGAGCCACTCCGTGATTCCTTCCACCACCCCCAGGATAACTGCGATTAATATATCTGCCATTTTTTCTCCTCTTTTCTCTCTTTGTACTTTCTTTGCCTTTTACTTTATTTTATGTATGCTCTCTTTATGTATGCCCCTTTGCGCCTATAATACGAATTTCTCCACAGCCAGGGCGGCTCCGTTCTCGTTGTTGGAAAGCGTGATGTAATCCGCCGCTTCCTTTACACTTTCCACAGCGTTCTCTACCGCAACGCCAAATCCGACCGACCGGATCATCGCCAGATCGTTCTCGCCGTCTCCGCACGCCATGATCTCCTCCCTGGGGATGCCCAGATAACTGCCCAGCCGTAAAAGTCCTGTCCCTTTATCAGCTCCCAGCGCGTTGGCCTCCAGGTTCCTTGAAATCGCGCTGGTGACGACAAGGCCTCCCAGCTTTTCAATCCTCCTTCTGGCCTCCTTTTGGTCCTCTTCTCTTCGGAAAACAGCATGCACTTTATCCAGTCCATGCCCTTCCATCTCACGCATCTTTTCCCATAGATCCGGCACCCCGGCACGGGTACTGCGGATGTATTCTACCACAGGCTGCGACCCTACATAATACTCAGCTCTGGCAATCTCTTCCTCCTTAGCATAACCCATACCGTCAAAATAAATCTCCTTCAGAGTATCGTATTCATCAAATATTCTAAGAACTCTCACCGCCAAGTCATATCCGACCGGGCATTCATAAATCACCTTCTTCTCCTGTCTGTCCACGATCCTTCCTCCGTTGGAAGCCAGTACGTACCGCATTCCAGGAAATTCCAGCAGTTCCTTCGGCACCCCCGTCACCGGACGTCCTGTTGCGACGACAAGCTCGACGCCTTTTTCCCTGGCCCTACTCAGCACACTCCGGGTATATTCCGTCAGCTCCTTCTGGTCGTTTAAAAGTGTCCCGTCAAGATCGAAGCCGATCATTCTTATATTCATATTTTCTGCTCGATTCATTATTTTCACCCTTATCTTACTTGGTCCTCCTATCATCCCATCTCGATATGAAGCCAAATCCCCCATGCAGACAGATAGCCTAAGCGCCGCATGGCTGAACTGTTTTAAAAAATTTATATTTTATAGTATAACAAAGTTTGCGAAATAAAGCAATTTGTAGTATACTATTAAAAGTATACTTTTGTAGAAAGGAATTTGCGGCATGAAAAAGAAGCTGAAATCATTGCTTAAGGTTTTTACTGCTTTCGCCTGCGCTATTTCTATTTGCACACTTACCGTTCGCGCAGACGATTCATCACCAGTGGACAGCCTTACAAAGAAAACCTCAGATCTACAGAACCGTTTGGACAATCTGAATAATCAGCTCACAGAGTTAAGCGCGGAGATTACAGACCTGGCTGTAAAAATTGAAGAGACTGACAGCTCTATAGCGAAAGCAGAGCTTGACCTTGCTGCGGCAAAGCTGAACGAGCAGCTGCAGTATGATGCAATGAAGAAACGAATTAAATACATGTATGAATCAGGAAACACATCCCTTCTTGAGATTCTTTTTTCTTCTGAGAGTATGGGTGAGTTCCTCAACAATACAGAATTTGTCAGAAATGTTACCGAGTATGACCGGAACATGCTTAACGATCTCCAGCAGATACATAAGGAAATTTCCGAAAAGGAACAGGCATTAAAAGAAGAGCAGGAAGAGCTTGCTGCAATGAAGGAAGATATGGAGTCGCGCCGGAGTTCTCTCAACACCGCCATCTCCACGACGTCCGGGGATCTCAAAGCCTCGGCGGACGCACTCTCTAAGGCGAAGGCTGCCGAAGCCGCAGCACAGGAGGCGTTGAAAGAGCAGGCCAATCACGAGAATAATTCTTCCGGAGGCGGCGGACAGTCGTCAGGCGGGAGCAGCGACAGCGTTACAGTCGACCCGCTCCCATCTAATACTGGTGAATTGGTCTTGTTTGCGGCGATTCTGGAATGTGAGGCGGGAAGCTCTAATTACGACGCTCTCCTGGCTGTAGCGACAGTTGTTATGAACAGGGTCGCAAGCGGAAGCTATCCCGGAACCGTCACCGAAGTTATTTACCAGCGCGGACAATTCTCTCCCACTTGGAATGGGAGCCTGAACAAGGTCCTTCAAAGAGGTCCCTGTTCTCTGAGCTATCAGGTAGCCCAGGATGCTCTGAATGGGAAACGGCTGTCAGCCGTCAGCGGATGCTATTCGTTCCGGGCGTCCTGGACAGGCTATCCCGGAGTTATCATCGGCGATAACGTTTTCTTCTAAATCGAATTTAAATAGGGGGCGATATGATTTGTATGAATCACATCGCCCCCTATTTTGAACTATCTATTTCTCGACAGCCTCATTTTTGACCTACATGATTGATGCCATCCCGGATTGTTCCGTGCTTCGCACTCCCACAATCCGTACCTGCATTAATTGATGCCATCCCGGATTGTTCCGTGCTTCGCACTCCCACAATCCGTACCCGATATTCGGATATCGTGGCGCTGACGCGCCACTTACATCCTCATATCGGGGCGGGTCATTAAGCCATAGAACCACTTATGTGCAAGCACACCGTGGTCCATGGCTTTTGACCCTGGCATCAATACATCATTCTGCTTATTGTTTCCTGCTGCAGATTATCCTTTGTCACCCACACATAACCGGTATTCACCTCTGCCTCATTCGCCTGATCCAGTATCGCTCTTGCGCAGGCGACAACAGTCGCATATCCCATACCATATGGGTTCTGCACGATCAATCCTTCCAATTTTCCGTTTTCAAGTAGTTCCAGCTGATCCTCACCGCCGTCAAAACTAACGATTTTTATGTCCTTATTCTCCATCTCTTCCAGCACGCTTACCGCCAGCTTGGCCGCTTCTTCATTCGTCGTATATATTCCTTTTATATTGGGATTCTTCTCAAGAAGGTATCTCACAACATCCTCCTGCGTCATGTCCGCCGCTTCTTCCCCTAAATCCTCCGAATCCGTTGTTCCTCCATTATCAGACGCCGTCTCGGTATTTTCCGGTACTTCTGGATCCGAGTTTTCCTGGCCTTCTAAATCTTCCCCGGCATTTTGTTCTTCCGAAATTGTCTTCTGCATTTCTTCCAGCTCATCTAATCGGTATACCGCAGCTATCTTTACTTCCGGGTGCTCTTCTTGAATAGCATTTGTAAAACCTTCCTCCCGTTTCTGTGCGGAAGTCGACTTAGAATCATGGACTAGAAGGAGCAGCTCCCCTTCCTCGCTAATGCTGTCGCAGAGCTTGCTTGCCGCTGTATGCGACGCTTCCATATTGTCCGTATCCACCATACTCATGATATCTGGGTAGTGTGTTCCGGAGTCAAATGCCACAATCGGAATATGGTTCTCCGCCGCCAGGTCAAACTGCACTTCGCACGCGTCTGCGTCAACCGCCGCGATCCCGACAGCCGCTGGATATCTGGCAAGCTCTTCGTCGAGAATGTTTACCTGGTCGTCCACATCCGTCTCTGTCTGCGGCGCAGAGTAGACCATTGTAATCTTATCGCCGCCCTTATATCCAAGCTTGTCATTCATATCCTCAATCGCCTTCTCGGCCCCGGCCTTTATCTCAGACCAATACGGAGACGAATCTCCTCTTCCTATAATTGAAATACGCGTTCCCGATTCCAGTTTCAGACCGTCTACATTACTGTACGCCATCGGGTGGATAACATCCAGATTACACTGACGTACATTTTCCTCGGTCTGTTCCCCTCCCTGGGAGTCATCCTTTTTATCACCGGTTCCCTGCACGGCGGCCGTGCATCCCGCCGCTATCAGAGCCACACAGCACCCTGCCGCCACTATATTCCATGGTCTTTTCATAAATATCGCCCCTTTCCGCTATGCTTCTTCATCTTCTTTTGTACTTCAAGCGGATTCCGATTACCCTCTGCTAAAATTAACGCCCAATTTGAATCGCCTAACCGGCGATGTGTTTCACATAGTAACCACTATACACCAAAACATCAGAAAATGCCAAAACTTTTTCTTAAGATTTCGTAAAGAATTTTTACTTGTATATTTAAATCATATGTATTAAAATAGAGTCATGCAAGCAATGTTAGGGCCAGAAACTATTTTGACCTATGATACCTACGGATTGATCCGCACTTTGTGGTATCGTGCAGATTGCAATACTATAAGTAAAAGGAGGGTACATATTATGGCACATGTAATTTCTGATGCCTGCGTAAGCTGCGGCGCATGCGAAAGCGCTTGTCCGGTAGGCGCCATTTCAATGGGCGAAGACCATATGCAGATCGACGCCGGCGCTTGTGTTGACTGCGGCGCTTGTGAAGCTGCATGTCCAACAGGAGCTATTTCTGCCGAATAGTCTAATGTTGAAATAATTCAAACAGGTAATGGGAACGGATTTCTGCGGACAGCCGCCGGATACCCGTTCCTTTTTCTTTTCTTTCCAGCGGTTCTTTTGCCGCGCATCATTTGTCGAACGATTTTTGTCCCACATGTCCTATTATATGCTACAATATACTTGTCACATGAAATACTTCAGAAACTTTTTTAGTTCTGTTCCTGAAGTGCCTACATAAATAATAAGGGGGTAAATCGTATGGGCGACGTTCACTATATGATTTCGGAAACGTCCAAGCGGGTTGGTGTGGAATCCCATGTCCTCCGCTACTGGGAAGATGAACTAGAGCTCCCCATCGGGCGTACGGAAATGGGACATCGGCACTATACGGAAGACGATATACAGCTTTTTAGCTGTATTAAAGAACTCAAGGACCAGGGCATGCTTCTCAAAGAGATCAAAAGCGTCCTGCCGGACATGCTCCGCGCCAAAGAACAATTAAGAGCAAAGCGTAAAGCGCTCGCAGAAAAATCAGACGCATCAAAATCCGCGGCAGAACTCTCTGTGCAGAACGGAAAGTTTGCCGAGTTGGAAGCTCTTCTGACGTCTGCCTTGCAGAACGTATTATTAGAAAACAATAAGATCTTAGAGGACAATATCTGTAAGGGGGTGACTGAAAAAGTCGCGAAAGACATGGATTTCCTCCTCCAGGCGAAAGAGCGCCAGGAAGAAGAACGTTTCCGAAGGCTTGACCATCTCATCCGCCAACAGCAGTCAATACGGCGTGAAGCGGCAAAGCCCGCTCCCGCCCGATATCTGAGAAAGGTCCTCGGCGAATACTGATTATAAGACAGGGGCTGTGAAAAAGGAGTTGGAACACTCTAAATTTTACAGCCCCTCTGCTGCTTCTCTTTATTCGTCATTTCCTGCCGGTCTCTGTGAATTTGCAAATTTCGTGTACTGCGGAAGCCAGGTCAGGTTCACGGTCCCAATGGGACCGTTCCTCTGTTTTGCGATAATAATCTCCGCTTCATTCACATGCTCGGTATCTTTGTGATAATAATCATCGCGGTAAATGAACATTACCACGTCCGCGTCCTGCTCGATGGCCCCCGACTCACGCAGATCCGACAGCATGGGCCGGTTGTCCTTCCTTTGTTCCACCGTCCGGTTAAGCTGTGACAATGCGACGACAGGTACGTTAAGTTCCCGCGCAAGCGCTTTTAAGGACCTCGAAATCTCCGAGATTTCCTGCTGCCGCGATTCGCTCCGGCTTCCGACACTTCCGCTCATAAGCTGGAGGTAGTCGATGATGATCATCTCAATATTATGCTCTATTTTATATTTCCTGCACTTCGAGCGAAGCTCAGATATCGAAATTCCCGGTGTGTCGTCAATGATCAAATTCGATCTGCCGATCACCCCCGCCCCTTCGATCAGTTTCTCCCAATCAGAATCCTTGAGATTTCCAGTTCTTATAAGCTGGGCGTCCACATAGGACTCTAAGGCAAACAGACGATTAACCAACTGTTCTTTTGACATTTCCAGGCTGAAGACTGCTGTCGCCTTGTTCTGGCGAAACGCCACATGCTGGGCAATATTCAGCACAAACGCCGTTTTCCCCATGGAAGGCCTGGCCGCCACCAGGATAAGCTCCGACGGCTGCAGCCCTGACGTTTTATAATCCAGGTCAATAAACCCTGTAGGTATTCCCGTTACCGTCCCTTTATTTTTGGACGCTTTCTCAATCTTCTCTAAAGCATTTAGGACGACCTGCTTGATCGGAACGTACTCTCCGCCGGTCCGTCTCTGCGCCAGATCGAAGACCTGCTTTTCCATCCTCTCGAAAATAGCTTCTACCGGCTCTTTTGCGAGATAGCAGGAGTTTACCAGCTCTTCATTCATCCGAATGATCTTTCGCAGAGTCGCCTTTTCCGCCACAATCTCCGCATAATGCCTGATATTTGCGGAAGTCTGCACCATTGTTAGAAGATCCCGTCCAAATTCAAGGCTGCTGATCTCTTCCGGTACGTCTTTCTCCTTAAGGCGGTCTTGCAATGTCACCAGATCGACAGGGGTTCCTTCATTAAAAAGTTCTACAATAGAATCAAAAACCACTCCATAAGCCTTCTGGTAAAAATCATCTCCGCAGATGCTTTCCGACGCCGTAGCAATCGCGTCCCTATCCATCAGCATGGCGCCGAGCACGGACTGTTCCGCCTCTATACTGTGCGGCAGAACCCGCTTAATGAGCGCTTCATCCATTCTGGTTCCTCCTTAAAGCCTCACTCCTAAGCCTCGCCTACATGGACCGTAAGCTCTGCCGTCACCTTGGGATGGAGTTTTACCGGAACACGGTGTACGCCCAGAGACTTGATCGCTTCCTTAAGCTGTATCTTTTTCTTATCAATCTCGTAGCCCATCTGTTCCTGCACAGCCTGGGCGATTTCCTTGGAAGAAACAGATCCGAAAACTCTTCCTCCTTCGCCGGTCTTGATACCAAGCTCAACTTTTCCGGCTTCCAGCTTTGCTGCCAGCTCTTTGGCTGCTTCCAGGTTCTCCTGTGCGATTTTCTCCTTATTTTGCTTTTGGAGCTTCAAATCATTCATATTCTTGTTGTTTGCTTCCAGCCCCAGCTTTCTCGGCAAAATATAATTTCTCGCGTATCCGTCATTTACATCTACAATCTCACCCTTTTTTCCCAGCGACTTAACATCCTGCATCAAAATTACTTTCATCTTTCTTCTCTCCTCTTTCCTTATAAATAATATCCGGAACAAAAGCTTACGCATAATTCATACCGTACTTTACGCTTTTGCGCCGGCATCTTTATATGGCTCCTTCGGCTATCATGGCGCTGATCGTTCTCTTCAGGTCTTCGATACCGCGCTCCATATCGGTGTGATCAAACTGCGCGCCGGCCGTATTCAAATGACCGCCGCCTCCCAAACGCTCCATAATGATCTGGACATTGACTTCGTCGATGGCCCTTGCGCTGACGTAAATCTTACCATTATACTCCGTAAGGACAAAGGACGCTTTAATCTCTTCGATGTCAAGCAGCTCGTTTGCTGCCTGCGCGCCGATAATCGTCGGGCTTTCAATCCCTAAATGCTGTCCTCTTGCAATCGCGTACACATCCCGATACACCTCCGCGCTGCTGATGATCGCCGCCTTCGCCCGATAGGAAGCCATATCGTCGCGCAAAAGCTTGCGCACATAGGTAATGTCGGCGCCGCACCGGCGCAGATACGCCGCCGCCTCAAACGTGCGCACCCCTGTACGGTTCACAAAATTATTCGTATCAACCAAAATCCCTGCATACATACTGTTCGCCTCTGTGGGAGTCAGCTTCAGGTCATCGTTAAAATACTGCAGCACTTCCGCAACCATTTCACATGCAGAAGACGCATACGGTTCGATGTAGGAAAGCACCGCGTTTTCAATCACTTCGTCGCTCTGCCTATGGTGGTCCAGCACCGCGATGGTCTTCGTCAGCCTAAGCAGACGCTCGCACTCCGTCATTTTCGGCTTATTCGTGTCCACCACGACTACCATAGTACCCTCATTTGCCAGTTCTTCCGCCTCACGCGAGTCAACAAACAGGTCCTCCGGATATGCCGGATTGTTTCTGAACGACTCATAGAACGGACGCAGAGCCACGGAAATATCGTTCAGAACGATGTGCACCTTCTTTTCCAAAGTCGCCGCGGCACGGTAAATTCCAATCGCAGCGCCGAACGAATCCACATCCGTCATCTTATGTCCCATGACGATAATCTGTTCTTTTGCTATGATAAATTCCCGAAGGGCTTCCGCTTTTACCCGTGCTTTTACGCGGGTATTTTTGGATGTCTGCTCTCGCTTTCCTCCATAATAAGATATTTCTTGCCCGTCTTTTACAACAACCTGATCGCCGCCCCTGGCAAGAGCCAGATCGATAGCGACACGCGCATAATTATATCCGATAAGATAAGTATCCCTGCTAAGTCCCACTCCAAAGCTTAATGTAACCGGAACCTGGTTCCCAATATTAACATTTTTTACGTCCTCAAGCAGTGAAAAACGATCCTCCTCCATTTCTTCAAAGCTTTCCTTCTTTATGATTACAAAGTATTTATCCTTTTCCAGCTTTTTCGCGATTCCATTCTGATTCGCTATATACTGGTTTATCTTACGGTCGATGAGCGCCACCAGAAGCGACTGGCGTACCTCCTCCACACTGTTCATAACTTCGTCATAATTATCAATATAAATAAGTCCCGCCACAAGACGCTGTTTCTCATTCTCCCGCAGACATTCATTCAGCTCTGTCACATCCTGAAGATGGACTGCGATAAAATAATTTTTCTCTGTAGGCATCTCCATAAGCTGCTCTGTCTCGCTCAGCCCGTCTACTGAAACGCAGCGTATCTCCGCCTGGTAATCCCTCTCGCTATAACTGAATTCCAGAGTTACTGTCGCATCCTCCTCTTTCGGAAACACACTCTGGTTCATCTCGGGAATATATTTACTTAGATAAGCATCCCGTATCGTATCTTCTCCCAAGACATCCCTAAACTGCGTATTCGCCCAAACGATCTTGCCGTCGTCCAAAAGGATCGCATAGGGAACCGAGAGTTCCTTCAGCAGCGTGTTCTGCACAATACCGTACTGTGCGGAAAATTCCACCATATCAGCTAATAAAAGCGACTTGTTGGAAAAATACATGATTCCCACCACGGCTGCATAGACCAGGATGAATGCAAACATGAGTGTTCCCGCTTTTCGGTTAGTCTTGAATATCCAGATATCCATAGCGGCCAAAAGAAGAATCATTATTGCCGGCCACTGCATATACAGCCTTAATTGACCCTTTAACTTTACATTTTGCTTCATAATTTTACCCTCTTTGACTGTGTGGAACTGACAGGCATTAAGCGGCGCGCGGCTCTCCTCGACGGGCCTAAGCTCATGCGACGCAGCGCATTCGCTCACGGGCTTCGCCCTATGGGAACAGGAGACGGCAGCCCTGCCTGCAAGCAGGCGTTCTGCCGTTTCCTGTTCCCGCACGTCTCATGCCTACTTGAACATTATACCACTGTTTCTATATTTAGGAAAGAAAAAAGTAACGGGGACGCCGGGCAAAAAAGATTTACAGATTAATTCA
>CAMNWW010000003.1 GCA_946566415.1 uncultured Lachnospiraceae bacterium
AGACACGAGATGATGGTAATTATGGCATCCGTGAAGGAGAAAATTATTATTCGCCAGCTTCCATTCCCGTCTGGGAAGCCTCACCATATCCTGCCGCGTAATCTTGTGAATCCTCTTATTTTCACCATACGGCATAGAATCTTCTGCTTCCTGAACCTCCTGCTGTACCTCCACCTCCTCTATCTCCTTGGACTCCTGCTCTATCTCCGGCTCTTCTATCTTCTGAGGCTCCGGCACCATCTTCGGTTTTTCTGCCTTCTGAGATTCCCGCTCCACCTCGGGCTCCTCTGTCTCCTGAGTTTCCGGCTGTATCTTTGCCTGCTCTGGCTCCTGGATTTCCGGCTTTATCTCCGGCTCCTCTGCCCCCTGGGGTTCCGGCTGTATCTCTGATTCCTCTGTTCCCTGGTTTACCGGCGCTGTCTCCGGCTCCTCCATCGGTATCTGCGTCTCCTCTTCTAAAGCTCCCTGACGCACCATCTCCTCAATTTTCACAGAACGTTCGTCCCAAATTGCCCCGTACCATTTTACAGCGCCATTCCCCTCGCTCAACAGAATCAGTCCGCAGATTTCACGGAAAATTTCCCTGCTTCCCACATCTGCCATTGTATATTCCAGGCGATAACCGAACATAGGCCTTACTCCTGTTACTTTCCCCATAGGGACTCCCACGCATCTCCCTCCGTGCTCCTGATAAAAAACGAAAATTTCCAGTGACTGTCCATCAGCCGCCGGAAACCCCTTCCCATAAATCTGGAGTACCGCAAAATCGTCCGCCTCTTCTACTTTAACGAAGCCGACATTCTGCACACGTCTCCCATTTTGATATTCATATAAGTACCGGATGAACTTCTTCATAGTTTGTCATACGCTCCTTTCCGCATTCCTGCCTACTCTAAACTATTCAAAGTCATCCAAAAAAATACATGCTACTTTTCCTGTTCTATTAATTATGTCAATATTTTTGGAAATTTGGGATATCGTTGAATTATTTCATATGAATCTCCCCTCTTTTTTACCGCATAATATGTATTTTTTATAGAATCCCCTCTGTTCTTTAAAAAAAGTCCAATTACATTCATAACATCTTCATACGTCTTCTTTGTAACTTGAAACCCTCTAAGCCAAATCAATCCATAATGCACTTCCTACTCTTTTCTCGGTGGAATCAAAATTACAAAATCCTTCCCGTTTAGTGTAATCAATGCACGTTTTTCCTCTAAAGCAAGCTTAAATACCTCCTCATCGCTTCCGCCCGCACTAAATCTGTTTAAAACATGGATAACATTATGTCCGTATTTTTCTAAAACCGGTATTGATTTTTGTGTGATATTCTCATCTAACAGTACCCTCATCCTTACCCTTCCTGATATGGAGTATCTAAAATCTCAATCACATATTCCATGGCCTTTTCTATATCTTCCTGAGTCAATTTATATTCCTCGCAAATTTCCTGAAAAGTCATTTCATCTTTTAGGCATGCAACAATAAGACTGACCGGTATTCTGGTGTTTTTTATTACCGGCATACCGCTTAACTTTTTTTCATCGACTTCAATCCCTGTGGAATTTTTTGCCGTCCTTTTAAAATATTGCTTTATTTCTTGATGGTTTATATCACCATTCTGCAAAAATATGATATTTCGCTTCATATTTTTATTATATACCCCGTAATTCAAATTTAATCCAGAATCATATCGTACTCCGGTTCTTTCATTTTTTTATATGTATATACTTCAGGAAACTTTGTTTCAGATTTCTTTAGTAAAATTTTTGCCATTTCGTACCTCCTATTGTATAATTTCTATTTTATCTTTTAATTCAGTTAATTTATCAATTATATCATCCAAATCTCTTCTTGAAACTTCAAATGTGTCTAAAGTTTCTTCATCCTCATTTTCAATTATCATTTTCACAATAGCAGACGTCGCTTCTATTTTTGTTGGATCCTCTTCATTTCTATGACTGATTATCTCATACTCCAACACTTTAAAACAGTCTATTTTACTATTCTTTTTTATGTAAAGATGATTTTTTAAATCGTATTCTTTTTCAAAAATTAATTTGGCAATTTCTAGGTCCTCTTCGTATTTTTCATCTATTGCCCGTTCTTCCGCCAAATCAACAACCATGTTAATTATAGAAAACGCATACTCAACAAAATCTTCCTCTTTCACTTCTGGAATCAATTCTTTCCTCTTGGAATCAATAACCATTGAAAAGCCAGATACACTCCATATAATTTTAAATACGCCATTTTGGTAAGCTCTAATCATAGCTTCCGCATATTTATCTCTTTTCTCTTTATCCATAACCCCAATACCCCTTTCTAACAAAATAGTAAAATCCGTTCAAAACATCGCATTAAGCTCCTGGTAAAGCCTTTTTGCATAGCTGTCCGTCATACCGCAGATATAGTCCGTGCACAAAAGCAGCCTTAAGTAAAGTTTTTCTTCCTCGCTCTTCCCCTCGCTGTGAAAATGATATGCGCTTTTATAATTATCCGACACAAATGAAATCAACCTTTTATCAATGGATCCCGGCTGTTCATCCGGATTCTCATATTTCATCGCCGCGCCGACAAATTTATCCATCAGAAAAGTAAGTATCACGGATTCTGTCATTTCCATCTTATAGATAGTGGATGATGAAAATACTCTGCGGTACGCCATGTCCCCCAAAAGCTCCATCAGCTTTTCCCCAAAGGTTCCATAAAAGAGGTCGTGTCCATAGCCTCCTTCCATGATCGTCTTATAATTGGAGGTAAACCCAAACGTCGCACAGTTTAACAGAAATCCTTGAAGCCGCACAATCCAGTTTTTCACCGCATATTCCTCTGGGTTTTTCTCCCCCCGCTCCATTCCTCTCTGGTACAGGCTCCTAAGCTTTTCAAGCGGGTCAAAATAACCTTTATCTCCCGCGGTCCCTCTCCCGCCCCGGATCGTTTCCAGCTCTTCACAAATCTGATTGTAGCCAAAGAATCCTTTGACAAAAGCATCTTCAATATCCGCCGTTTTATATGCAATATCATCCGCCGCCTCAAGGATAAAAGTAAGAGGATGCCGCCTTCCTTCGGTCCCGGTCGCTTCCTGTATCTTGCGGAACACTTCTTGGTCCGCATAGTAATATCCTAGCTTTTTGTCCTTAATATCCCCGCTGGACAAATTGATCTCAAGGGACGATACCGGATACTTGATGATCGTTCCCAAGAGAGCGTATGTCAAATTCATCCCGTACTCGTCCACAAGATAGTGAAGCTTCGTCACTAGCCGCAGCGCCTGCGCATTGCCCTCAAAATGATACAGATCCTCCCGCATCTGCGGCGGCAGGATCTCAGTAAGACGCGCACCCCGGAAACTTATTTTCTCAAGATGCTGCCGGAACCATTCGCGGATCGCCTGTTCTCCGAAATGACCGAACGGCGGGTTCCCAATATCATGAATTAACCCGGCGCACAACAGAATATTACAGATATCCTCTTTCATCTGCGGCGTAAAACGCGGATCTCTGCGGTACGCAAGAATATTCTCCCCAATGTTCTGTCCCAAAGATTTTGCAAAAGAGGAAACCTCAAGAGAGTGCGTCAGCCTCGTGCGGATAAAATCGCTCTGATCCAACGGAAATACCTGTGTCTTATCCTGAAGCCGTCTAAAAGACGCGCTTCCGATGATCCGATGGTAATCCTTCTCAAATTCACTCCGCAGATCCGCAGGCCTTATGTATTTCACACCCCCGCCCGTCTGCCGCATACGGCCTTTGGACAATAACTGATTCCATTCCATGATTTCCACCTGTCTAATCCAAATACGTCGGCGGCTCATAGTCTTTGCCCTGAATCGCCTTTTTCCTCTCCTCGAATCCCAGGAACGCCCATTCCGTCATATCTGTCCATTTATGGGTCCTGCGGTCGTACACCTGTACATAGCCGATCCGCTTCGGGTGCATTCTGACACTATTTGTCCGGTATTCATGCCCAGTATAAGGATTGATATCCCCATTTTCCCGGTCCTCGTCTTCATCTACACGCTTTTTAATCGGCTGGAAATCGCTGTGATACTCTCTCCTGCGTTCCTTCTGCGGGGGCGCAGAACCAAGCGCGCCCCCCGGCGTCTTCTGCTCCGCCGTGTTTTCGTCCGCCTTATCCTCTCGTTCCTTTACTTCTGTCTGGGCGTCTGTATCATCTACTTCTGTCTCTTCTTCCGAATTACATATTCCCGGCTCCGCTCCCATCATTTCCACAAGCTCGCCAACCGTCAGGTCCCTCTCCACTTCTTCTGACACGATCACTTGCGCTGTTCCTTCTTTTATCTCTACAGCATTTTCCGTCTCTGCATTTTCCAGAATTGTAAGCTGAAAAGGACATCCCAAAATATCCGCGATCATCCGCATATCCTGCTCCTGAAAGTTATCTCTGCCCAGCCTCTGCGTCAAATTCTGCCGGGACATCTTTTTACCGGTCTTCGTCTCGATCTCCTCCGCCAGCTCTTTCACCGTCATGCCCTTTCTGCTCAATACGATCTTGACCTGTTCTCCGAATGTGAGACTTACCATACTTTATTTTTCCTCCTTCCGTACAGTTTGTGACTCTCTGCCGCTTTACCATTTTTTATTTTTCAGCACCAGAGACGATTCCTTTCCCATAATGACGGAAAGCATTCCGTCTGCTACAACATATTCGTCAAATTCTCCAATATAGCCCCCGTCGTAGGAATAAATCAGCCTTGCCATTGAGCTTCCTTCTTTAACTTCCGCTAAATAGACCGGGACAGTAACTTCGCGGAGCTCCTTTGCTATATTGATGATGACAATGATCTGTTCATCTCCCCAAAATCTCCCATACGCGATCAGATCCTTATCCGCCGTCAGGAAACGAAATGACCCTTTCCTGAGAGAAATATTACGACGGTGGATCTGGATCATCTCTCGATAAAAACTCAGCATCTCTTTATTTTCCCTGCCCCAGGGATATGTCCGCCGATTATCCGGGTCTGTGAATCCGCAGACGCCCGCCTCGTCGCCGTAATAAAGCGTCGGCGCCCCCACCCAGGTCATCTGGATGATGATCGCTGCCCGCATAATCGCATAATTTACATCCCTTTCGGCCGCCTCGGACCCCCATTCGCCGACCCTGCCGACAATATGGTTCGTACGTGTCAGGAAACGGGAGTGGTCATGGTTAGAAAGCTGATTCATAGCCGTCTGCAGGGACGGAGCCATCAAATTCGCCATATGGTGCTTCATGGTCCTTACAAAATGGTCGGCATTCCCAAGCAGATCCTCTCTGTATTCATCACTGTGTTTCTCCATCCCTGTCAAAAACCAGGTCACAGGCTCCATGAATGCATCATAATTCATTACTGTATCCCACTCGTCTCCCAAAAGCCATTCTTTGGGATCTCCATAATGTTCGGCAAGTATCAAAGCATGGGGATTCGCCTCCTTCACCACTTTTCTGAACTCTTTCCAAAACTTATGGTTAAATTCATTGCTTTGACCCAGATCCGCCGCCACATCCAGACGCCATCCATCTACATTATATGGAGGAGATACCCACTTCTTCGCAATTTTCAGCACATAGTCTACAAGTTCCGGCGATTCCTCATAATTCAGCTTCGGAAGTGTATCATGCCCCCACCATCCATCATAGCTGATATTTCCCGGCCACGCGTCGGCATCTGTCTTATGAAACAGAAAATAATTTCTGTACGGACTGTCCGGCGACACAAACGCTCCATGTTCATATCCCTTAGAATGCTCATAGAGCAATTCCCTGTCCAGCCACTTATTAAACGACCCGCAGTGATTGAAAACTCCGTCGATAATAATCTTCATACCCCTTCTATGGATCGCTTCCACTAATTTGATAAAAAGTACATTACTCGCTTCCAAATTTTCCTGGCTTGTCGTACGGATACGGTACTTTTCTGCGTCGATATTGCTGTTTTCGCCCTCTTTGAGGCACCTTCCGCCGTCCAATATAATCCTGCCCACATGTGGGTCTATGTAATCATAGTCCTGCGTATCGTACTTATGATTAGACGGAGATACAAACAGAGGATTGCAATAGATCACTTCCACGCCCAGGTTCTGCAGATAATCCAGCTTGTCCATGATTCCCTGCAGATCTCCTCCATAAAATTCCCACACATCTACAGCCTCCGGATTTCTATTCCAGTCTTCCACCTTCTGTACGGGCCTTCCAATATAAAAATATTCCCCCGTCTCTACATCATTAGACGGGTCGCCGTTGCAAAAGCGGTCCGTATAAATTTGGTACATGACCGCCCCTTTTGCCCAATCCGGCGTGGCAAATCCCGGCGCAATACTATAATCATAATACTCTATTAATTCATCCGTAACGCCCCACCTGCTATAGTAACACACCTGGTCTTTCGACTTGATCCGGAAATGATAGCGCAGTATACCCCCTTCCATCTCGCGGATTACCCGATAATAATCAAACCTTCCCTTTGACAACCGTTTTGTCATAGGATAGCTTTTTCCTCCATACACAAGGCACACTTCATCCACATCGTCCTTGGCCGTCCTGAACCAAAACTGAACCCTATCCCCTTCTTCCGGTTCCGGAGGCGAAACATAAGCCTCCGTTCCATCGCAAAACAGCGCTTCTTTCTCCATATAAATAACCCCTATTAACCGCTTGTTTTTTCTGGCGCAAAAACCTGCCTTCTAAAACAGCGCCTCGAATTCTTCCCTTGTTATCTTTTCTTTCTGGAGCAAAAGCTCTGCACAGCTGTCAAGTACATCCCTATGCTCCTCAATGATCTTTTTTGCCTCCACATAACATTCGTCAATAATACGTTTTACTTCCATATCGATCGCCGACGCAACCTTTTCTCCATACCCACGGGAGGCATGTCCCCAGTCCCTTCCGATAAATACCTCGTCGCTATCATTGTCATAATTTACCAACCCAAGCTGCTCAGACATACCGAACTTCGTAACCATTGACTTCGCATACGAAGTCGCCTGGAGTATATCTTGAGACGCTCCTGTGGTAATATCGTCAAACACCATCTCCTCCGCCGCACGGCCGCCCAAAGCTACTGTGATATTCTGCAGCATCCTGCCCTTTGTGTTAAACATTTCATCCTTTTCCGGGAGAGGCATCGTATAGCCCGCCGCACCGACCCCTGTAGGGATGATCGACACACTGTACACAGGGCCTACGTCAGGGAGGACATGGAACAAAATAGCATGGCCCGCCTCGTGGAAAGCAGTGATCCTCTTCTCTTTTTCTGAGATAACCCGGCTCTTCTTTTCTGCTCCGATCCCGACCTTGATAAAAGCATGCCTGATATCAGACTGCTGCAGGTAAATCCTTCCCTCTTTTGCCGCCAGGATCGCAGCCTCATTGAGGAGGTTCTCCAGATCCGCCCCTGTAAATCCCGCCGTAGTCCGGGCTGTCTGTTCCAGATCTACGTCGTCCCCCAAAGGCTTTCCTTTCGCATGGACCTTTAGTATCTCCAGGCGTCCCTGGACATCCGGCCTTCCTACCATAACCTTCCGGTCAAACCGGCCCGGACGCAGAATCGCAGGATCCAGTATATCCACACGGTTCGTGGCCGCCATTACAATGATTCCCTCATTGACCCCAAAACCGTCCATCTCTACCAGAAGCTGATTGAGTGTCTGCTCTCTCTCATCATGGCCGCCTCCCATACCGGTGCCCCGCCGTCTCGCCACCGCGTCGATCTCGTCGATAAATACAATACACGGAGAATTTCTCTTTGCATCCTCGAAGAGATCCCTGACCCGGGAAGCTCCTACTCCCACAAACATCTCAACAAAATCCGAGCCAGAGATTGTAAAAAACGGCACGCCCGCTTCCCCCGCGACCGCCTTTGCCAGGAGGGTCTTACCTGTCCCCGGAGGGCCCTCAAGCAGGACGCCTTTTGGTATCCTCGCTCCTACCTGAATATATTTTCCAGGGGCTTTCAGGAAATCCACAATCTCCTCCAGCTCCTCTTTTTCCTCTTTCAATCCCGCCACCTGGTCAAAAGTAACTTTGTTATCCAGCTCCGTACTCATCTTGGCGCGGCTCTTCCCAAAATTCATAGCCTTGGCGTTCGCTCCGCCTTGTCGGTTCATCATAGCAACGACAAAAAGCACGACTCCCACCATCAAAAGAGTCGGCAGCAGTGTTGTCAGCACCCAACTGTCCTGCGGGACATCCTCCACCTCAAACTCCACATCATAGGAGTCCAAAAAATCCTGTGTCTCGTTCACATCTGAGACATGCAGCTCATGCATCTCGCCCTTTTTATCCTGGATCCGCAAGGTTCCTGTCGGCGCGACACGGTTCTGACGTATCTCGACGTGCGTGATCTGTTCCTCTTTTACCGCACTCTGGAAGTCCCGATAGGTATAAGAAGACTCCTGGATTCCCGGATTCCCCATGAACCAGTATATTATAGCGACCAGGACCAAGCCAAAAAGCAGCGTAAGTCCGCTTATCCCTCTTGTTCTATTATTATTCAAGCAAAATACCCCTTCCGTTTTCTATTTGACACAGCCGACGTACGGCAGGTTCCTATACTTCTGTGCATAATCCAGGCCATAACCCACAACAAATTCATCCGGTATCTCAAATCCGATATAATCCACCTTCACGTCGCATACTCTTCTCTCCGGTTTGTCCAAAAGCGCGCAAAGCTTAAGGCTCTTAGCCCCTCGTTCCTTCAAAATGCCGAAAAGGTGATACAGGGTACGTCCAGAGTCTACAATATCCTCTACCACAATGACATCCTTTCCTTCTACCGGCTCGTCCAGATCCTTATTGATCTTAATGACTCCGCTGGACGTAGTCCCATTGCCGTAACTGCTCACACTCATAAAATCCATTGATACCGGAACCGTGATCCGTTTCGCAAGTTCACACATAAAGAACACGCCTCCTTTCAGGATACATATCAAATGTACCTGCCCTCCGGCATAATCTTCACTGATTTTTTTTCCAAGTTCATTGATTCTGGCGTTCACATCTTCTTCCGATATCAACACCTTGATTGTCTCTGCCATGTACTTTCCTCCACTATCGTAATCTCTAATATAGAAGTTGTCTCTTTTGACACTTGATAGGCCTTACTTTGCCGATATCCCACGATCCAGAGTATCTGATTTCCTTCTGCGATCAGCGGAATTTTCGGACGGATGTCAGCGGGTATCTTCTCGTTGATAAAAAAAGACTTCAATTTCTGTGAATTTCCTCTTCCATCGATTACGATCCGATCCCCCGGTCTGCGGGCACGTATGCTGACATTCTGTTTTATTATATCATAGTCGAACCATTTCGTGTATTTTTTTTTAGGTATATCGTCCATATTTCCGGCATTTTGTAAAATCCGGCAGAAAACCTTCCATTTTCCATATACAAAAGCCGGTTTCTGATCCGGGAGCAAATTCAAAAACACTTCTTTTTCTTCCGAATTTCCCTTACATGCCTCTGTCTTCGTAAGCAGAACACCTTCATAAGTTCGTACCGCACAGATCCCGTATGGAAGAACAGCTCTCCTTCCGCTCTGCTTTTCCATCAACTCCAGGACAGCCCTTACATGGCTTTCTTCCAGGTCCTGCTCCTTTCCCGCCATACGTACCAGCGCCCTTCTTACGATCCTGCTCCTCAAAAGCTTCTCCTGCTTTTCAAGCTCTTCTTTTTGGACCAAATACTGCCCCGCCTTTTCTCGGATACATCTCCTGTATGCCTCTTCCGTCCGTCCTACAAGATAATCCTGTATTTCTCGCAGCTCCTCCATCGCGCTGTTTATATGTTCGACTGACCTATCGTTTACCCTTTCCTTCAGATAAGGGAGCACATGGCCTCGAATCCGGTTCCTTGTATAAGTATCTTCCAGATTTGTTGCATCCATACAATAGGCAATCCCTTTTTTTTCCAAATACTCTTCTATCTCCCGCCTTCCTGCACAGAGCAAAGGACGGATATAGACTCCGTTTACCGGGCGGATACCTCCAAGCCCCTTAAGCCGGCTTCCTCTGGCAAGATTAAGAAGAAATGTCTCAGCGTTATCTTCCATCTGATGTGCCAGGGCGATCTTGTTTCCCCCGTATCGGCGCATCGTCTCTTCAAACGCCTCGCGTCTGATATTACGTCCTGCTTCCTCCTCCGAAATCCTATGCTCTTTTGCATATGCCGGCACATCCCGGCAAAATACTTCGCATGGAATGGACCAGGCTGCGCAGCGTTCCCGCACATATGCTTCATCCGCATCTGCCGCCGCGCCGCGGATCCCATGATTCACATGAACGGCCGTAAGGCGGAATTTCAGAATCGGGGACAGTTCCGCCAGAATGTGAAGAAGGCAGATTGAATCAGCCCCTCCGGATACTCCCACAATCACGCTGTCCCCCTGATAGATCATATGATTTTGTTCTATGTACTTTTGAACCTTTTTCTGCATGGTACTTTCCTTTCTTCTGAAAACGAAAAACAACGGCTCTACTGGGCGTTCGCCCACAAGCTTGCCACCAGGACCGTCATATCATCCTGCGGCACATCCTCCGCATGTTCCAGAACGCTCTGTAAAATATAATGAGCGAGTTCTTCCGGGTTCTCCAATACTGCGCCCTGAATAACCGCGTCAAGAATATCTTCCTGTTCTCCGGAGGGCAGAGCGTCGAGCACACCGTCGGTCACCATTACGATCATATCGCCTGAATACAGTTTGATTTGCGTCTCCTCCGGCTCCTGATTCTGGACCACTCCCAGCGGAAGGCTTTGAGAATAGATATGTTCAACTTTATCTTCACGCCGGATAAACGTAGGCGCGGCGCCGGCTTTTAAGAAGTCGCATCCTCCGTCATACAGATTAAGGACGGCCATATCCACCGTTGAAAAACGAATTTCCTCCCGTCCCATTACAAGCGCAGTGTTCAGCATGGAAAGCGCCGTCCTCTGAGGGAACCCCGCCTTTAAAAGCTCCTCCAGCATTTCCACTACCATCGCGCTCTCACGAAAAGCCTTCTCTCCGGAACCCATCCCGTCCGAAAGGATCGCCGCCTGTCTCCCCCCTGGAAGCGGAGTCATCAGGAAACTGTCCCCCGATATTTTCTGACAGCCTTTCCCGATCTTTGCCATTCCCTGAAGCGTATGGTATCCAGGTCCTTCCACACAGACTATTGTGCAGTAATCCTGCCCGATCACAGGTCTTTCATCCTCTGCCGGAAGCATCCTCTTCCCGGTGCATCCTGATAAAATATTTGCCAGCGCCTTTGTGGTGACGCAGACACCCTTCTCCGCTTTTACGGTCACATGAATCTCATATCTGCCCCGCGCGCTGACAAAAAAAACGGAGCTGAGCATCCGTATCCCTGACCGCTTTAATTGCTGCTTCATCTTCTTTTCCAGCGGCGGATCGCTAAATATACTAGAATCCAGCTCCCTTGTCGCATGGCGGATCAACTGTGCAAAGGTATCGAGCTGAACAGCGCACCCCGCCCGGTTCAGCGCCATCTTATTATTCCAAGCCAGAGCCTTTTTCGCCTCCTGGAATGCTTCCAGTGTTTTTCTAAGAAAACGCGGGGCAAGACAACACTGTTTCTGAAGTTTTCTTTTCATCTCAACGTTCAGTTCCGCCCCATATTCTTCTACAGTCTGCATCAATTCATAAACCATATGATGGACCTGTTCCTTGTCGCTTTCCAGGCACTCGTCGCGCCGTGTGCATGACTCGCATACTTTATCCGAAACTTTCTCGAATATTCCCTGCATTTCTTCTTCTGTGAGCTGCCCCCGCGTCCCTTCCTGGATTAGAAAGGTGTCTGCCAGATGATGCAGCGACGCCGCAAGCCTGTCCGCCTGCGCCACATACGGATTCGGCATGACCGCCAATCCTTCTCTTAACTTTTCCATCACAGAAACCCCCTTATTGTTTTCATACACTTCCCTGAAAAAAGAGCCCTGGAAATTTCTTTCCAAAGCTCATCTTTTGTAAACAGATCCGTCATTGCTCAGGCTTTAACAGGATCTCATTGTCCTTCACAAGCCCCAGCTTTTCCCTCGCCATCTCTTCGATATATTCATCTGTCTCTATATATTCTTTAAGCTTATCAATTTCTTCTGAACGTTTCTTCTCATCATCTATCTCTCTCTTAAGTTCTGCTTCCTGAGCCATATAGAGCCTGTTCTTCTTTTCCAGCGACGCGCCGTGCATGATAACAACGGTACCCAGCAATAGGATAACGGCACTGATAGCCAGTACACTTCTCTTATGATGATGGACCCTTCTCCCCTGGCGCCGAATGCGGCGCTTCTGTCTCTGGCTCCCCATATTTATTCCCCTTTTGCCGGCAGTCTTCTCCCAAATCAGCCGCCTTTTATACTCCTCGTTTTGTTCCCTGCCGCCCTCTCTCCTCTAAGAGCAGCCGATATAAATTAATCTTATCTTCTTTGAGGACAATTATCAAGACCTTTTTTTCCATTTTCTTTGCAGAAAAGTGCTTATTTTTTTATCTATTTTTTTTGCCAGAAATGCAGAAAATCTCATAACGAGCATTCCAATCACAAGACCTAGTACAAAATACCATCGAATCATGCCATCGCTGGTATGGTAAATTTGCACAAAGAGGTATCCGGCCGTAAAAACCCAGTACAGCACGTCTTCCAGATTTATCACCCATAACGCATGACCGATGAGCCTTCTTAGAACCCGCAGGCCCAAGTATATAGAAACGACAAATATCCCGGTCAGGATCGCATGGTTAAAAACGGCAAATTCAATCTGAATCCCCAGCATAAGCGTCTACCGGAATAATTTTGCCAGGAAATTCTCGCCCTGTTTTGCCGCCCCGTGGATATCAGAGTAGGCGATGCTGTCAATGTTTCCTGACAAATCCACTTCCCCCTTTTCCAGGCTCAGGCGGTTTACGTGCATGTCCGTTCCTTTCACCATCAGCATCCCCTGCTCTGTTTCCAGAAGGATCTCGTTTAAGTCAAAGGACAACACATCCAACACCCCCGTCACCATGCTGGTCTTGCGATTATTCACCACTAGTTTATGGCTCTGTGCCTTCGGCATCTGCCTCTCTTCCAAATACGATCCCGCCCTTCCCTGCTTTCTACATGAAGCGAACCGCCTTCCCGGCGATGTGACTTTCATAGTAACCATTGTATGAAAGGTTGTACGGAATTATGATTGATTTCGCTATTTTTATCTCCCCCGGCGCATCTACAGATAGCGGAACAATTCCGATGCCTCGTCCTTTTTTGTTGTCTCCTTGAGATCCAGGACCTCTGCTTTCACTGTCTTCGTTCCAAACTGGATTTCGAGGATATCCCCCTTTTTTACCTGCAAAGATGCTTTTGCCACGTTTCCGTTTACAAGAACACGTCCTGCGTCGCATGCCTCATTCGCTACAGTACGGCGCTTGATCAGGCGTGACACTTTTAAAAATTTGTCTAGTCGCACTGCTTTCCTCCTCCATATTGTCCGTAAAAAATATGATAGAGAGCGCGGGCGCTCTCTATCTGAATACTTATTTGCCATATATCAACTTTCTATGCGTTAACAGCATACTTTAAAGCCTTTCCTGCTTTGAACTTCGGCGCCTTGCAGGCAGCAATCTTCATCGGCTCTTTTGTAAGTGGATTCCTTCCTTCTCTAGCAGCTCTTGAGCTGACTTCAAATGTGCCGAAACCTACCAACTGTACTTTTTCCTCTTTCTTCAGCTGTTCTGTCACTACATCAACAAAAGCTTTCAAAGCTTTTTCTGCATCCTTCTTTGAAATCTCAGCCTGCTCTGCTACTGCCGCCACCAGTTCTGTCTTATTCATGGCCATTTCCTCCTATATCTTATTCAATAGAATACTGCGTATTCTAGCCTCTGGCAAGGTTACTCTTAGCTTTCATGCGTGTTAACCCTCAATAAAGTTATATAGGGTTTTTCTGTCTTTGTCAAGCATATTTACTCAAATGGCACCTAATTCTGCCCTGCCATCGCCAAAACTTCTCTTCCAAGCTCTTCTGATTTCGCATCCGCGTCCGCAAGAGACGTCCCTTTAACCCCAAAATAGAACTTCACCTTCGGTTCCGTACCGGACGGGCGGACACATACCCATGCATTATCGTTCAGATCATAGTAAAGTACATTCGAGCTGGGAAGCCCTGTGCTTGTGACTTCTCCTGTCTCCAGGTCTTTTACAGTATCCCTCTGGTAATCCCTTGCCTTCAGCACTTTATAGCTGCCGATCTTGGCGGGAGGATTATCCCTGAGCCCCTGCATGATATCCTGAATCTTCTGAAGTCCCTCGATTCCTTTCATCGTAAGAGATTTGACATCGTCTTTATAGTATCCATATTTTTCGTAAATAGATACCATTGCGTCCCAAAGTGTCATATCTTTTGTTTTATAGTAAGCCGCGGCTTCACAGAGCGCCATCGTCGCTACGATCGCATCTTTGTCTCTTGCATATGTACCGATCAGACAGCCGTAACTTTCTTCCAGCCCGAAAAGATATGTTCCCTTTCCAGTAGTCTCGAACTTCAGAATCTGCTGCCCGATATACTTGAACCCGGTCAGCACCTCAATAAGCTCCGCCTGGTATCCCTTAGCAATAGCGTCTGCCAGATTCGAGGTCACGATACTCTTTACAAGAGCGCCGTCTTCGGGAAGCCCAGAAAGCGCTTTCCTCTGTCCCAGTTCATAATCCGCAAGAAGGCATCCTGACATATTGCCCGTGAGCGTATGGTAAACGCCTTCTTTATCCCTCACGCGGACTCCCAGCCGGTCTGCGTCCGGATCGGTCGCAAGAACCAAATCCGCATCGATCTCCTTCGCCAGTTTAAGCCCCAGTTCAAACGCTTCGTCAGCCTCCGGATTTGGATAAGAAACGGTCGGGAACTCTCCGTCAGGAAGCTCTTGTTCTTTCACCACATGTACATTCTCAAATCCAAGTTCTTTCAAAATCCGTCTTGCCGGGATATTGCCCGTCCCATGCAGAGGACTATACACAATCTTAATCTCCTTCCCCATAGCATCGATGGCATCCTGGTGGAGCACCTGCTTTTTCAGATTCGCAATGTACTCGTCGTCGACTGCCTGTCCGATCACTTCGTAAAGGCCGGCCTTTTTTGCCTCTTCTAGTTCCATCGTCTTCATTGTGGTATAGTCTGTAACTGCCAGGACCTCGTCCATGATACCCCTGTCATGGGGCGGCGTAATCTGTGCGCCGTCCTCCCAGTATACCTTATATCCATTATACTCGGGCGGGTTATGGCTCGCCGTGATATTAATACCTGCGATACAGTTCAGCCTGCGCACTGCAAAGGACAACTCGGGCGTAGGCCGCAGAGACTCGAACACATATGCCTTAATCCCGTTCGCCGCCAGGCACAAAGCCGCCTCGTTTGCAAACTCCGGAGACATCCGGCGCGAATCATAGGCAATCGCTACCCCGCGTTCTTTCGCAGCTTTTTTTACTATATAGTTCGCCAAACCCTGTGTTGCCTTTCTGACAGTGTAGATATTCATACGGTTCGTTCCCGCGCCGATAATTCCGCGCAGGCCGGCCGTACCAAATTCCAGCTCTTTATAGAACCGCTCTTTGATCTCATTGTCATTATTGGCAATTCCCGCAAGCTCAGCTTTCGTATCCGCATCAAAATACGGGTTGGAACACCAATCATGGTATCTCTTCAAATAATCCTCCATCTTCTTACACCTCCGTAAATTTTGCGCCGCGGCGCTCTTTAAGCCTGCAAACCCGGTTTTCATCCCCCCGATCCGCATATCCCTATTATATACCAATTCTCTATAATTGAAAAGCAAATATATTCGCCAGAAACCGTTTCTTTTCTTCCGCCTGTGAGATTGCGGTTTCCAGTTTCTCTACACTCTTGGAGGAGATCAAAGCTTTATTGGAGTGATAGTACGTATTCGCTGTTTTCCAAAATTTCTCCGGATAGGCAAGCCGGATTGCAAGATATTCTCTTTCTTCCCTGCCAAGCGGGATAATCGAATCATACGCACGAAGCATCCGATATCCCAGTCTCTCGTCATACCTGTGTTTTTCTAAAGTTTTCCGCAGAAAATACCAGAAGTCAACGAGCTGGAGATCCTGGTGTACATGCTCGAACCCTGTAACAGCCATCCCCTCCGGGCAAGACAACAGATTATGGTAATTATAATCTCCGTGGATGACTGTATTTTCTTCCTGCGCCTTCTGGTATAGTTTCTGGTATTCTGATTCTTTCAGACGGTCAGATGTACGCTGCGCCCACTGGTACATCTGATCATACCCTTTCAAAAATGCCCTCTCAAAATCTCCTTTCACACTGCGCTTGCATACAAATGAACGCACCTTACGCAGTTCCCGGTTATGCCTGTCATACTCGTCTGACAGTTTTTCGCTGTTTTCAGGGCTGCACAGCTCCCTCGGAAGCCGCATGACTTCATGGAGCCTTGCAAGAGTCTTCACGCCTTCTAAAAGCTCAGACTCTTTTCGGATATCACATTCCCGCCCCTGGAACCACCGTTTTACCATATATCTGCTCCCGTCTTCCGCCTGGGTGACATACTCTCCCTCTTTGTTTTCAAGAGGGACGTCGATCATCCGAAAACCATTTTCACTCAAAAGCTTATAGACCGCGGCAAGTACAGGCAGGCGTCCTGCAGGTGCATGCGTTTCCTTCAATATGAACAGCCCTTTATCCGTATCGCATAAAACAGCACCCCTGATTCTGCGGGTGCTGTACACTTCTATCTGATATTGTTCCAACACACTGATTCCATAATCCTTCATGGCTTCCCCCTGTGACAGTAGATTTGCTATTCTCTCTATGTGTATGCCACAGGACATGCCAAACATGCATAATCAGGGAAAAAGTTTGAATTTGTGCAGTGGGATGCCTAAATAAGGCGTCGGAATATCGGGCATAAAGCAAGGTAACGCTGCAGTGAACTAACCGCCAACGCAGGCTAAGGCGTTCAGGAATGCCTTTACGCCTAAGTCTGCGTAGACGGTGGATTTCACTTCCGCTAAAAACACCTTTAAATGCTTTATGCCCGATATTCCGACGCCTTTCCACTCCTCCCTGTACAAATAATATCTCACACCAATACAGCGTGGGATGTTTGAGTCGCTCACCTGTCACTGTCTAGATAGATTCTAGAACCGGTTGCACCTCTTTGTTTTTGATACTTTCCACTATATGAATGTAAGGCTTCTTGATCTAACTGTGCAAATACTAGCTGTCCGATACGCCGTCCTGATTGTAATTCAATAGCACAACGATTTGCATTATACAACTCCAGTGTTATTTCTCCCTCAAAACCTGGATCGACCCAGCCTGCATTTTGAATGAATAAACCCAACCTTCCTAACGAGCTTCTTCCTTCTACAAATGCTGTTATATCATTAGGTAAAGAAAAATATTCCCTTGTTGTAGCCAATACAAATTGCCCCGGCAATAATAAATATTTCTCAGTTTCAAAAACTTTATAATTAATAGATTTATTCAATGCAATAATGCCATCAGAACTATCTTCAATCATACTAAATGTATTTCCCAAACAAATATCTACACTAGCTGGCTGAATCTGATAATTTTCCAAAGGTTCAATAGAAAGCCTTCCATTTTTCAACATCTTTATAATTGTTTTATCTGACAAAATCATAAAGTACCTCCTGCACTCTCCCCAGCAGGTATTCCGCCGTATTACGCTCAGGCTCTTCGATCACTTCTTCAAGGAGCGTCTTAAGGATCTCCCCTATCCTTGGTCCCGGCTTTACGCCTGCTTTTATAAGATCGCTTCCATTTACCGCCAGATCCTTTAAAGAAACGCACTGGCGTTTCCTTACGATCTCCTGATAAAGCCGTTCGATCCCGTCAAGATTCGCCAATTTTTCCGCGCGCTGATAATCGCTCTGGGCCAATGTATCAGCACGCCGCACCTGCATATAATCGGGAAACAATTCTTCGCCGATCTTGTTCATTGTACGCCGCACGCTTTTAATCTCGGCGGGAATCCGGTAATCATGAAAATGAACAAGCTTTTCCACCTTCCGCAGAGTATCATTATCAAATTTCAGGCGGTGCATGATATCTGCCGCCATCTGTCTGCTCACTTCCGCGTGGCCTTTAAAATGAGCCACCTGTTCCTCATCCACCGTCTTTTTCGCCGGCTTCCCCATATCGTGGAACAGCATAGTGAGACGAAGAACCTTGTCCGGCGCGATGTGGGAAAGCGCATGAATCGTATGCTCCCCCACACTGCAGAAATGATGCAAAGTCTCCTGTGTCGTCTCCATCATGGCGTCAAATTCCGGCAGAATAATCTGTGTAATTCCAAGCTCATACGCCAGGCGGATGCACTCCGGATGGGAAGATGTCAAAAGTTTAACGATTTCTGTCTGGATACGTTCCGCACTGATCATCCTAAGATTCGGCGCCAAAAGCCGAATCGCCTCTTTCGTATCATCCGCGATCGTAAATCCAAGCTGGGCGGCAAAACGCACCGCCCTAAGAATCCGCAGAGCATCCTCCGAGAAACGCTCCTTCGCGTTTCCCACACACCGGATTATCTGCTGCCCAAGATCTTCCCTCCCGCCAAATAAATCCACAAGCCCATCTTTATCATTATACGCCATTGCATTGATGGTAAAATCCCGCCTCAGAAGGTCCTCAGAAAGACTCCTCGTGAACTTTACTTCACTCGGATGACGCCCGTCTTCGTATTTCCCGTCAATACGGTACGTCGTAACTTCAAAGCTTTCCCCTCCAAGGAGGACGGACACTGTCCCATGTTCGATTCCAGTGTCAAACGTCCGCTCGAACAGTTGTTTCAGTTCCTCAGGATCCGCCGAAGTTGTAATATCCCAGTCATCCGGCTCCCTTTTTAGGAGCATATCCCGCACGCATCCTCCTACTGCATATGCCTCATGTCCGTTCTCCTGTAAAACTGTAATGATCTGCCGTACCTTGTCCGGAAGTACGATCTGCATACTATGCGCCTCCCACACAGCTCTTTAATAAGCCTTCCCGAAATAGACCATATGTTTTGCGGGTTTTCCGCAATAAATGCAGTGATCGCTGACGGCGTCTTCTCCCTGGCAGATGCAGCGCGAAGATGCTCCGCCGCTCTCATACTTGATCGCATCCTCGCATTCTTCGCTTCCGCACCACATTGCTTTGATAAACCCACGGTTTTCGCTGAACTTCTCCTTCATTTCTTCCATCGTCACAGCGGTATCGATATGGGCGTCCAAAAAGTTCTTCGCCCGCTCATACATATCTTTCTGGATTGTCTCCAGTATTTCTCCTAACTTCGTCTCGATTTCATCCAACGAAACAACAATCTTCTCACGGGTATCACGGCGCACGACCACGACCTGCCCCTGCTCGATATCCTTCGGTCCGATCTCGATACGGGTCGGGATTCCCAGCATCTCCTGTTCGCTGAACTTCCATCCCGGGCTCTTCTCAGAATCGTCGATCTTCACACTGTAGCCCGCCTTCTTCAGCTGATCCGTCAGTTCTCTCGCCTTATCCAGAACACCTTCTTTATGCTGTGCGATCGGAATCACCCTCGTCTGTACGGGGGCGATCCTCGGCGGAAGTACCAGACCGCTGTCATCGCCATGCACCATAATGATTGCGCCGATAATTCGCGTGGAAATCCCCCAGGAAGTCTCATAAACACTGTGCAGTTCATTGTTTTTATCCGAATATTTAATATTAAACGCATCCGGGAAACCGCTCCCGAAGAAATGGCTGGTAGCTGACTGCAGAGCCTGCCCGTCATGCATCAGCGCCTCCACCGTATACGTATCCTGCGCTCCCGCAAACTTCTCACTCTCCGTCTTTGGTCCGGATACATACGGAATTGCCAGAGAATCCCTGACAAAATCCTGATAGACTTTCAGCATCAAAAGCGTACGCTCCTCCGCTTCCTCATAAGTCGCATGGATCGTATGCCCTTCCTGCCACAAAAATTCCCGTGAACGCAGAAACGGCCTTGTCGTCTTCTCCCAGCGCAGTACCGAATTCCACTGGTTCCACACCTTCGGAAGGTCGCGGTACGACTGGACGCTCCTGGCCCACAGATCACAGAACAACGTTTCCGACGTAGGACGGATGCACATCTTTTCCTGCAGTTCTTCTCCGCCGCCTTGTGTGACCCACGCCACTTCCGGCGCAAATCCTTCTATATGATCGCTCTCTTTCTTTAGCAGGTTCTCCGGGATCAATACGGGAAGATACACATTCTCCACGCCTGTCTCCTTGAACCTTCTGTCCAGATCCTGCTGGATCTTCTCCCAGATCGCATAACCGTTGGGCAGGTAATTCAGACACCCCTTTACACTGGAATAATCACAGAGCTTTGCCTCTCTTACAACGTCCGTATACCACTGCGCAAAGTCCTCGTCACGCGAGGTAATAGACTCCACAAACTTTTTTTCCTTTGCCATAACTGCCTCTTCCTTTCCGTCTCTTTCCTTATCACTATCACTGAATTACTCTGAATTCTAATCGAATTTTTCCGGTTCGTCAAGTCCGGGGCAAATTTTCCTGCTTTATCGGACATAAATGTACCCAAAATAAACAAGATACACCATAAGAAACAGGATTCCTTCTTTCTTGGAGAGTTCCCCCCGGCTTTTGGTACACAGGTACGCCAGAATGCTCATCACAATCAAAATTCCCATGTCATAGATCACATTAATGTCGACCGTGATCGGGCTGATCGCAGAACTCACCCCCAGAATCAGCAGGATATTAAAAATATTGGAACCGACCACATTTCCCACTGCCAGATCATTTTCTCCTTTTCGGGACGCCACCATAGAAGTTACCAATTCCGGAAGGGAGGTTCCCATTGCAACGATCGTAAGCCCGATAAATGTCTCGCTCAGCCCAAAGCGCACTGCAATATCTGTCGCTGAATTTACTACCAAGTCGCCGCCCACAACAATCGCGGCAATCCCGACTACAATGTAGATCAGACTCCGGGGAAGCCCAAGCGCCGCTGTTTCCTCCTCCCGCTCTTCATTCCGCGCCCTTAAAGCGCCCCTTACCTGGGAGGTAACGAAGTAGATAAATAAGATAAGAAGAATGATTCCGCTTATCCTTCCCAGTGTAAATTCTCCTTCTCCCGACAAGATCGCTCCGAATTCCAGGCGGCTGCATAAGATCAGAAGAAGAGCCGTAATCAGGATAGAAAACGGAAATTCTTTCTTAAGGACCTGCGCGTTCGCCGTAAGCGGCCGAAGAAGAGCGCTGCATCCCAGCACGATCAGAAGATTGAATATATTCGATCCTAATACATTACTGACGGCCAGCCCGTTCTGCCCTTTAAGCGACGCTGTAATGCTCACCGACGCCTCCGGCATACTTGTCCCGAACGCCACCACCGTAAGCCCGATGATGATCGTCGGAATCTTGAAAAGCTTCGCCACGCTGGAGCTTCCGTCCACGAAAATATCCGCTCCTTTGATCAGCATGAAAAATCCCAGAACTAAAAATACATATACCATTGCATTTCCTCCCTTTCTTTGTGCAAAAAAAAGACTCCTATTGCAAAATATCTGCAATAAAAGTCTTGCTAATTGACAATACGAACCGGATTATGTTTAAATAATCGTGATGACGATTCGTATTACATTGAATTGTTTCAAAAGTCATTCAATGGAAGCTACTCCCTTTTATCGAAATTAGTGTAACTTCCTTTTTCCAAATTGTCAAGACGGTAAAGGAGCAAAAATGAAAAAACCAGAAATTTTATTTGAGGATCCCCATCTTTTGGTCTGTATAAAGCCCGCGGGCATTCCTGTACAGACAAGAAATCCCGGGACTCCCGATATGGAAAGTATACTCAAAAATCACCTGCGCGAATCCCTTCCCTCCCAAAAGGAGCTTTACCTTGCCGTCGTCCACCGTCTGGACCAGCCGGTAGAAGGCATCCTGGTCTTTGCCAAGACCCGTCCTGCCGCCGCAGGCTTAAGCCGGCAGATACAATCAGAATCTTTCGGTAAATACTATCAGGCTGTCGTCTGCGGGAAACTTCCCGCCTTATCGGGTACTCTTACCGACTATCTGGTAAAAGACGGAAGGACAAATACTTCCCGTATCTGCACAAAAGATACGCCGGGAGCCAAATATGCCGCCCTTTCTTACGAAGTTCTGAAATTTCAGGAGCAGCCGCTTCTTTCTCTGGTGGATATCCGTCTTAAGACCGGACGGCATCACCAGATCCGCGTCCAGATGGCAAACGCCGGAGCGCCCCTGTGGGGAGATAACCGCTACCACCCTGAATTTGTATCAAAACGGGGATATTTTCCCATTGCGCTTTGCGCATATAAGGTAAGTTTTTGTCATCCTAAGACAGGTAAAACTTTGGTTTTTCAGACTGCGTGTCATTGGCCGCAGTTTGTAAAATAAATCCATATCATTCAATCTTATCAAGGAGGAAACAACAGTGAAAATTTACAAAGAAAAAGATTATGAAGCTCTCAGCCAAAAAGCGGCCAGTATCATCGCCTCTCAGGTTATTATGAAACCAGACTGCGTCCTGGGTCTTGCTACCGGCTCTTCCCCGATCGGTACTTATCGGCAGTTAGTCGAATGGTACAAGAGCGGCGTCCTGGATTTTTCCCAGGCGACTTCTGTAAATCTTGATGAATATAAGGGCCTTCCCAGGGAGAACGACCAGAGTTATTATTATTTTATGCATGACAATCTGTTCGACCATGTTAACATGAAAGCCTCCTACCTGCCTGACGGCACGAAAGAGGACAGTGATTCTGAGTGTTCGCGCTACGAGGCGCAGATACGCTCCCTGGGAGGCGTAGACCTTCAGCTCCTCGGGCTTGGGCATAACGGACATATAGGGTTCAATGAACCCGCCGACGTATTCCCGGATGCCACCCACTGTGTCGATCTTCAGGAGAGTACGATCCAGGCGAATAAGCGCTTCTTTGACTCCGCAGACGACGTTCCCCGCCAGGCATACACCATGGGAATCGGAACCATCATGCGCGCAAAGAAGATTCTTCTCGTTGTAAACGGCGAAGGCAAGGCCGACACAGTGAGAGACGCCTTCTTCGGTCCCGTTACCCCAAAAGTGCCTGCTTCCATCCTGCAGTTCCATCCGGATGTCACACTGGTTGCTGATGAAGCCGCGCTGTCCAAATGCCCCCTTTAAAAAGTCCTAAATATACTAAAACAGCAGGGGAGAAGTCTTATAACTCTTCCCTGCTGCTTCTTTGCGTACTGTTATTAGAATTCAATCCCTTTTCCCAGCGCGTCCTTCAGATATGTGGTCACATCCTCCAGCTTTTCGAGAATCTCGTCCCGTTCCTCCCATTCCTCACCGGACAAGTCTACGTTCACGAGGGCTTGTTTGATTCCTTTGATCTGTTTTATTAATTCTGACGTCATCTCTCTTCCCCCTTTTTCTTTGTGAATACTATATATCTTTATTGTACATCATAAAATATATAATTCAACTGACTTCACAATTTTGTCGGAAAACTTAACATTTTGAAATGTTTAAGCGTTGGGAAAGTATTACAGAAACCTTTTTTTATCCAGCACAAAGATCAGCGCAAGCGCAAGATAACATATCATAATCGTGATTACACCATACGCCAGTGATATTCCGATTTTAAATTCCTGCATATTGGTTATCATCGAAATGGAGATCGGACGGTTATATACCCCATACAAAAGCGCTGACATCGTGTATTCCCCTATTGTACGGATTAACACCAACACCCCTCCGGCCATAATTCCAGGAGCGATATTCGGTATAATCACGCGCAGAAACGTATGCTTCATATCCGCACCCAGGCTTCGGGACGCATCTTCGAGGTTCCTGTTCAGACCGATGAGCGCGACCTCATTGGAACTAAGAAGAAGGGGGAGCGCAGTGATCGTGTAGGCGATAGGAACAATATAGAAGCCGCCTATCAAGGACTGGCCAAAAGCAAATACGCTCGCCTTATTGAACGAATTGATCAGATTAATAGCGACAACACTCGCCGGCATGATCCACGGGAGCATCAAAAGCAGCCTGAGCGCCCCATGAAACCGCCCCTTATACCTGACGATCAAGTAGGAACTGGGAACTGTTATCAAAAGCCCGGCCGCTACTGCCATCATTGACATTCGCAGACTGTTCAGCAGAGGTTTGAGCACCCGAGGTTTCTGAAAAATAGTCAGATAGTTTTCCAGCGTGAAGTCATGCGGGAAAATATTCGTCATAATCGACCGGGTTTCCATAAACGAAAGGTATATGATCGCCAAAATCGGCAGTACTATCAGCAAAATCTGAAACAGTATCACCATTCTGCAAAGAAATACGAACACACCATGTTTCCCCTTGACCGGTCTTATCTCCGTCGTCCGATCCGTAGGATTTACCTGATAACGCCTGCTGTAATATTGGATCAGAAGCATAACGGTCAGGCTGATTATGAACAGAATAATCACCTGTACCGAAGCCACATCCATATGATTATTTGCCTTTGAGCGCACGATCTGCGTACTCAGCACTTTAAAACCGCCGCCGATTAGGTTTGGCGCAGAGTACGCGCTGATACCGGAAGCAAACGTCACAATGAGGGACGTCAGCACAGCCGGCGTGATTACCGGCCAAATAACGTCCTTGAATACCTGGAACCGGGAGGCCCCCAAACTCCTTGCCGCTTCTATCGTAGAGTAATCCACATACTTCAGCGCCACATACACATTAAGATAAAAATACACATACTGCGTATAAGTGATGACAAAAATGATTGCGCCAAACCCTTGAAATTCATAAGGGGCGCTCTTTAGATGAAGCAGGTACTCTATCCCTTTTGTGAAAATCCCGCTCTCCCCGTACAACTGAATAAAAGAGATGACCGTGATGACTCCGGGAATCATCATCGGGCTGAGCAGCAGTATATGAATGATCTTCTTTCCCCTTCCAGAAAGGAATGTCATATACATCGCCAGCGCGATGCCGATGATCCCGCAGGTAACAGCGGAACAAACGCCCATCCATACTGTATTGGATATCACCCGGAGCTGGTTCGGATTAGATAAATAGCTATGAAACGCCGCGAAACTGTATCCCTCCCCTGTCCGGAACGCCTGCGCCAGCGTATGGAAAAACGGCATAATAATATATCCTGTAAGCAAGAACAAAAGAACCGCGTACCAAAGGTATCGAACAGTGTATTTTTTCTGTCTTTTTATTATATCTCTCACCCTTATGCTCCTTCTTCCTGACTCCGCTTTCTTTCTTTTTCAGGTATTTTACAGGTCAAATACGCCGTATCCCCTATGGTCCATCCGGTATGGCCGCCTCCGCGGTTTATCTCAATGACACTGTATTCGTATTCCCCGTCCGATACTTCATATTCAAAATATACCCCTAAAAATTTCATATTTTCAATTTTTACCCGGACTCCATCCGCAGCGTCCCGGCAGAGCTTCATCTGTTCCGGGCGCATAAAAACATAGGGAACATCCTCCTTTTCTGCAATTCCAAATTTGCCGTATACCGCTTTTTCTATACGGTTGGACGCTCCCACAAAATTTGCCACAAACTCCTGATTCGGGTTGTCGTATATTTCTTTCGGCGCCCCCGTCTGGAGAACATTCCCGTTTTTCATCACTGCAATGCGATCGGATATTGAGAGCGCTTCCTGTTGATCATGGGTAATAAACAATGTGGTAATTCCCACTTTTCTCTGAATCGTGCGGATTTCCTCCCGCATTTTCACACGAAGCGCAACATCCAGATTCGACATAGGTTCATCCAGAAGGAGCATCTGCGGTTCAATGACAAGCGCCCTTGCAATCGCGACCCGCTGCTGTTGTCCGCCGGAAAGCTCCGTTATCTTCCGGCCTCTCAAATCTGACAGTCCCGAAAGTTCCATATAGTAACTGCACTTTTCTTCTATCTCATGCTTTGGGTATTTCCGTATCTTAAGACCGTAAGCAATATTTTCCTTGACAGTCATGTTCGGAAACAATGCATAGTTTTGAAACACCAGGCCCATGTTACGTTTTTCCGGCTCCAGCTCCGTAATATCAGTATCTCCGGCAAAAATTCTGCCCTCCGACGGGCGGATCAGTCCCGCCAAAACACGCAGCAACGTCGTTTTCCCGCAGCCGGAAGGTCCCAGCAGGGTGAAAAACTCACCGCTATGGATCGTCAGATTAATATCCGCCAGAACCTTCTCCGTCTCATAAGCATGGCTTACATCCTTTATGATTATATCGCTCATCTCTGTTATTTATCTGAAGCCACGGCTTTCGCTCCGTCGATAAAGTCTGTCTCCCATTTTTCAAGCCATGTCAGTTGATTCTGGCTGATCGCGTTCCAATCCAGGTCCATTGCCGGATAGCTTGTCTTCATCCATTCCGGACAATCCGGAAGCGCAGAACCAAGTACCGGGATACGGTTGAAATCGTTTGCGACCATAGCCTGCGTCTTTGCGCTTCCCGCAAACTCAAGGAATGCCGCCGCCGCATTTGGGTGGGGCGCCTTGTTCAGCGCTGCGATACAGTCCGTCAGCGTGATCGCGCCGCTTGCCGCGTCGACGATCTCGAATGGCATTCCGTTTTCATCACGGTTTGTAATAATATCATTCATTACTGCAATCGAAATGGAAGCTTCTCCTTTGCCGATCGCTTCATACATCATACTTCCGCTATTATAGTAATTCTTTGTATTTGCATCTAACTTCGTGAGGAAATCCCACGCCGCGTCTTCGCTCTCTTTTTCGGAAATGCTGTAAATCAAAGCCGTGATCACCGAACGCATGGAAGATGAAAGCGAATCACGTGTGACGATCTGATCTTTATACTTCTCGTCAGCGAGATCACTCCAGTCTGTCGGAGCGTCTCCCGCTGATAAGACGTCTGAATTGTAGAACATCAGTACCGGAGTTTTGATGGTTCCATACCAATATCCGTCTGCATCTTTGAACGCATCGTCCACTTCTCCTGCCCAGGATGGTGCGGTCACAGCAAAGCATCCCTCAGACTGCAGCTGCATATAAGTCGCCGCATCCCCACCAAACATAATGTCAGCCTGCGGGTTCTCTTTCTCACTTCTCACACGGTCCGCCAGCTCGCCCTTTAAATTAATGAATTCTACCTCAACGCCAGTCTCTTCCGTGAACGCATCGCCGACTTCTTCCAGCAATTCCTCCGCATGAGTCGAATAAATGACCACTGTATCCTCTAACTCAGCCTTCTCTTCCTTCTGCTCCTCCTGAGTCTCGCTGCCGCCATTATCGTTGGCTTCCTCTTTTCTCTCATTGCCTCCGCATGCTGCCAATGACAAAATCATTACGCCTGCCAACACAATGGATAACATCTTCTTTTTCATAAACTGCCTCCTTGTGAATCTTATGAATTGATTTAATATCGTGGTAAGCATATAGCAAAATATAAATACTGTCAACGCTCCCCCTCATTTTTTATATTGGTATTTTTTATATATAACACTTTATATTTATATCTTCTATATTTCTATATTTCGACTTACATTTCCAGATAAATGTGGTATAATGTCCACGATAGCAATGAGCCGTGCGAAAAAAGCAAAGTGAATTTTCGTCATGCTTGCATGTAAGAAAATGCAGCTTTGTCTTTTTTCATAGGGCGAATGCCCGTGAATGAGGAAGCCTTTCGCTTCCGAATGCCACGGCGGATATGGCCATAAACCGTCATACTTAAGTAAGATATTAAAGGGGAGAATTGCTGTGGATGACAACAAATTAGAAGCCAAACTGCTGAAGATAAAAGCTCTTGCAGAACGCGGGGAAGGCGGAGAACGAGAATCCGCCATCCAACTTTATCAGAAATTATTAAAAAAATACGACATCGATGAGCAGTCACTTCTCAAGGAGAAGCTAAATAAACACTGGTTTACATATAAGAACGATATTGAAGAAAATCTTCTTGTCCAGATTTTTTATATGGTGACAGGTGACTCTGAATATTTCCGCAGAAAAAGCCGCACCCGCGGGAAACAATGCGGATGCGTCTGTACAGATTTTGAAAAAACCGAGATACGTTTTTATTATGAATTTTATAAGGACGCTTTTAATCAGGAATTGGAAGCTTTTCTCATGGCCTTCAAGCTTAAAAACCATCTGTTTCCTGATGAGAGCGCCCGCTGCTATGTACCCATTGAAGAAGAGACGGAAGATACGGAAATTTCCGATATCCTCCTTAAAGCACAGAAGTTAGCGGAGGATATAGACAAATCTATCCCTGTCCACATGCTCGAAACAAGTGTACAAGCTCCCGAGGGCGCCACGGCAGAAGAATGCTGAACCATGTAAGTTGGATAGGTATCCTTTACAACAATTTACATACTCCGGCAAAAATACCTTCCTGTTCCAGTTTGAGAAGGTATTTTTTCACCTCCAGCCCTCCGGCATATCCGGTCAGCCCTCCGTCCGATGCGACTACCCGGTGACAGGGGATCAAGATAGAAATCGGATTGTGCCCTACCGCGCCTCCGATTGCCTGCGCGCAGGCTTTTTTACCGGTATTTTCTGTTATTCTGTGTGCAAGGCATCCATAGGTCGTCGTCTGTCCGTAAGGAATATCCATCAGCATATCCCATACTTTCTGCCGAAACATGCTTCCTGCCGGACCTAGCGGCGGCATATTTTTCGGTTCTTTTCCAGAAAAATATATGTCCAGCCAGGACATTAATTCTTCAAATATCGGGAGCTGCTTTTTTTCAGCTCCCGCAATCTTTTCATCATTCCGATATTTCTGCCCTGCAAACCATAACCCGACGATTCTTTCCCCATCACTGACAGCGTCCATTTTCCCTACCGGCGTTATGATCTCACATCTATAGTCCATATATCAACGCGCCTCAATCAAAGCCTGAATTTCTTCCCTGTCCGGCATAACCTTCAAAGCGCCTTTCCTTGTCGTAATGATTGATGCCCCCGCGTTCGCAAAGGTGAGAAGTTCTCTCAGATTCTCCTCCGTCAGATCTTCAATTCCATGATCCAATACATAATTCAGCGCACACCCTTCAAATGTGTCGCCTGCACCTGTCGTCTCAATCGTATTCTCTTGGAGGAATGGTTTCACCTCCACGATCATGTCTTTATAATATGCCCGGCTTCCTTCCTTGCCCAGAGTCACGAAAATCAAAGGAATCTTATATTTTTCTCTGAGCATAGCCACTCCCCTTGTATAGTCCTCAGTGCCTGTCATAAATTCCATCTCATTATCCGAAATCTTGAGAATATCGCATTTTGACAGACCATACTCTATCTCGCGCCTTGCATCTTCCAAAGAGTCCCAAAGCATCTCCCTGAGGTTCGGGTCAAAAGAAATCAGAAGCCCATTTTCTTCCGCCACGTCAATCGCATAGCGTGTTGCTTCACGCACTTCTTCATGCGTGGAAGACAATGTGCCGAAATGGAAAATCCTTCCGCCTTTGATGACTTCATCCATGACCTCATCCTTCCTGAGCATCATGTCCGCGCCCGGATTCCGGTAAAAACTGAACTGCCGGTCCCCGTCGGGCAGTGTATGTACAAACGCCAGGGTTGTATGGACCTTCTCATCAACAATAAGATTCGTGACATCGGTGCCGCTCCCTTTTACTGCTTCAGTAAGCATCCGCCCAAAAGAATCATCTCCCACCTTGCCGATAAAAGCCGTCTTCTTCCCCAGCTTATTGAGCATGGCGAGGACATTACACGGCGCCCCGCCGGGATTCGCCTCCAGCAAGGGATTCCCTTGAGCGCTTTTGCCATTTTCTGTAAAATCAATCAGCAACTCTCCTAACGCTACTACATCACACACTCTTATACCGCCTCCTTATCAATGAAATTTATCAAGAATACTTTTATGAACAGTATACCATAAACCCGAGAAGATGTCCCGTAAAAAATACACCCTGGTTTCTATGCTTCATACTGAATTTTTACTATGGCTTGTTTCTATGCTAACCTTTCTCGTATCATACGGATCTCTTCTTTATGACCCGCATCGTCAAACGGTGTTTCCAGATAAAAGGGAAGGTTCTTAAGAGCCGGGTGTGAAACGATCTTTAGAAGCGCGTCCAGCCCGATTTCCCCTTCTCCGACTGCAGCGTGCCGATCCTTACGGGAGGCAAAAGGCATCATGCTGTCGTTAAGATGTATGGCCCGAAGAAGTCCCAGCCCCAGCGCTTTGTCAAACTCCTCCAGCACACGCTCAAGATTTCCTGTAATATCGTATCCTGCGGAAAACACATGACAGGTGTCAAGGCATACGCCGATCCGCTCCGGGAAATTTACGCCCTCCCGAATTGCCCTCAGTTGCTCGAAACGGTACCCGATCTCCGTCCCTTTTCCGCTCATCGTTTCCAGAAGCACAGTTATCCTTTCTTTTCCGGTTATCG
>CAMNWW010000004.1 GCA_946566415.1 uncultured Lachnospiraceae bacterium
CCGGTATTCCCGTTGTATATATTTCATAGATACAGTTTTTATCAAACGAAAAAAATTTCTCTCTGCGGTCCGCGTCCGCAAACAGCCCCTTCTTCTTCCGGTACAGCAAATAAAGCCCAAGCCCCGCGCCGAATGCCTGCGACATTACCAGCGCCGTGGCCGCCCCTCTGATTCCTATTCCCGGAAGAGGTCCGATTCCGAAAATCAACGTGTAACCAAGGACAATATTCACGCCGTTCATCGCCGCTGCAATATACATCGGTATCTTCGTGTTGCCGTAGCCCTGGAACGCCGCCGTCACCAATGTCATAATAACACAACACGGGAACCCTAGCACTATAATTTTCATATAGCTTCCAGAAAGTGTCAATATTTGAGTGTCATGTAAAAAAAATCCCAGAAAAAGATCCGCCCTGAAGAACAAAACAACCTGAATCAAAAATACAAAGATCAGTTCGCTCAAAAGCGCCTGCTCCATAATTCTGCGACAATTTTCCTTCCGCCCGGCGCCGTATGATCTGGCAATCAGCACGGTTGCGCCAATCGCCACTCCTTTGTAAAATACCCACAGCGTATCTGTAATCCTGACGCAGATCCCCTGGGCGGAGATGTCATTCGCCAAAAGCCTTCCCACCATTGCCGTCGTCACAAGGCTCGCTGAAACCTGAAGGATATTCTCCAGGATCATCGGAATAATAATATGATATATCTCCTTTTTTATTGTTTTAACCTCGTACAAACGTTCCTCCATTCCGAAAAATAAGAGCCGGGAAACTAAACCTCCCGGTCCTTATTTTCTCTGCACATGAATGATCAGCCAGCCATTTTATCCAATACTATTTTCCGAACTTTGATTCCATTTCCTTTTGTTCGGCATTCAAAACTTCCGTCGGATCCGCGTCCTCAAGGATAACCTGCGCCACACAGTTCTTCGACATCTCAAGAGCCTCCGCAAAATTCGATGTATAATTTATCTGCGGTACAGTTTTTCCGATCTCTGTGAAGAGGTCGAATATCTGCTGATCTCCGAAGAAAGGATCGCCTTCCTTGAAGACTTCCGACTCAAGCGCAGGCAGGTAAGACGGGTAAAGACCATAATTCTGGAACCCTTCTACGTTAGCGTCCACATCTTCCATACAGAACTTCACAAATTCTTTCGCCGCCTCGGCATTTTCACTTGCCGTCGGAACAGCGAGAACAGAACCGCCGTTTGACGCGCCCAGTGCTTCATCATTCTCCGAGAACTTAGGAAGCGGCATAACCCTCCATTTGCCTTCCTGATCCGGAACCCCGTCTTTGATAGAACCTACCATCCATACTGCTTCCGCGTAGCACGCGAATTTATCTGACGACATCCCGGTCATCATATCGTCCCATGAAGAATTATTGAACGTGATATCCTCTTTGTAAAGCCGCTTACACATTTCCATGGCCTGAATCGACTCCGGAGAATTCACCTGTGGATTTCCCTCCTCGTCAAAATAGAACGCGCCCAGTTCCATCAGCATAAGACGATATACCTGGTCGTTTCTGGACTCTGCCATACAGAGCATATCCACGCCGGTTTTTTCTTTCATCTTTTTACCCGCTTCGATAAAGTCATCCCATGTCGCAATATCCTCAGCCTTGATGTCCGCCGCTTCAAATAAGTCGGCGCGGTAAAACATACCGCACGGACCGGAATCCCACGGATAAGCGATGATTTTCCCATCGACCGTACACTCAGCCAGCTTGATTGGGAAGAAATCATCCTTATTGATCATATCCGTAAATTCCTCGAACTGGCCCGGAAATTTTTCACCGAACTTCTGCATCTGTTCACCCTCCAAAGATACGATATCCGGCAGACCGATCCCAGACTGCAGGCAGGTTGTCATTTTCTGGTACACCTGCGTCACACTCATATCCTCAAAGTTGAATTCCACGTCCGGATACTTCTCGTTAAAACGTTCCGCCTGTGACTGCAGATGCGCCAGCGCAACGTCCCAGCTCCATACCGTAATCTCGCCGGAAAGTTCTCCGTCGCCTCCTCCGGAACCCGAGTCGGCTTTTTCGTCTTTTCCTTCTCCCCCGCCTCCGCAGGCTGCAAGCGACACTACCATTGCCGCCGCCATTAAAACTGCCAATAACTTTTTCCTCATGTCTTTTTCCTCCTTCACATGAAATTGCATATTTATATTTCCTACTCCTTCACAGCCCCGCCCATGACTCCGGCTATAAACTGTTTCTGGAATATCAGGAATATCATTAGTATCGGCAACACAGCAAATACAGTCGCCAGCATAATCACACCGTAGTCCTTCCTCCACGCGACCCCGTTCAGCATGGACAAAGCTACCGGGAAATTATACATAGATTTTGTACCGAGAATGATGAGAGGCCACATAAAGCTGTTCCACATACTCATAAACATATAGATCGCAAGCGCCCCCAGCGCAGGTTTCATAGTCGGCATTACGATTTTGAAGAAGATACTGAATTCACCGCATCCGTCGATCCTCGCGGCTTCGATCAGCGACTTCGGAAACGACAGCATATTCTGTCTCATCAGAAAGATGCCGAACGCCCCGGCAAGTCCTGGCAGAATAACCGCCTGATACGTATTCGCCCACCCGATCTTATTCATCAGCGTAAATAACGGTACATACATTACCTGTCCGGGAATCATCATCGTCATCATGAAAATACCAAACATGATTCCCTTGCCTTTAAACTCAAATTTCGCCAGCGCGTACCCCGCCATAGAATGTATGAATATAGATAACACTGTGTATGTAAAAGTCAGGATACACGAATTAATCAGCACACGTCCCAAATCCAGCCTGTCGCTTAAGTTTTTATAATTCTCCACCGCATGGGAGCCAAAAAACAGCTTCGGCGCCGCGCTCAGAATGTCCGCGTTCGTATTCGTGGCGGATACAAACATGAAGTAAAACGGAAACAGCGAGACAAGTACCGCAATAATCAAAATCACGTATGTTACCACCTTGGGCATAGTTTTTACATTTTTCATTACTCCTCTCCCCCCTTTGTAACTTTAAACTGTATGATTGACAGAATTCCGATAATGACTACCAATGCGTAGCTTAAAGCCGCCGCATAGCCGAATTTGTAATAAGTAAATCCGGTATCGTACAGGTAATGCCCGATTGTGATCGTCGCATTGTTGGGACCGCCGCCTGTCAGGATAAAGGACTCGTCAAATAACTGCAAAGTACCGATTGTCGACGTAATACTTACAAACAACAGGATGGATTTCACCATAGGAACCGTGATGTATAAAAACTTCTGCCAGAAGGACGCGCCGTCAATCTCTGCGGATTCGTAAAGCTCCGTCGGAATATTTTTCAGTCCTGCAATCACGATAATCGTATTGTATCCTGTCCAGCGCCAGGTAATCGCAATAATGATCGCCATTCTTGCGCCCCAGACGGTATTCAGCCAGTCCACGCCGGAAAATCCCATCGCCTGAAGCATATGGTTCACAAGCCCAAAATCGGTGTTAAACAATAGCTTGAATACAATCGCATACGCAACCAGCGCAGTAACGGACGGAAGAAAAATGCCAATACGGAATCCCGCCCTGCATTTTAAAAACGCCTGTTCCACCAATACACCGAACAGCAGTGAAAGGACTACCATTACCGGAACCTGTACGATCAGGTAAATAAACGTATTTTTTAAAGATTTCCAGAAAATCGGATCCTGCAGTAAAGTCACATAATTCTGTATACCGCAGAAAGTGTACACTCCTCCCGAAAAATCCTGGAAACTCAGAAGAAGCGAGTGTATGATCGGATAGATCATAAACACCGCAAATAACACAATCATTGGAAACAAGAAGATGTAAGGCGCGGTCTTCTTCGTCACAATATGCCTTCTTTTTACCATGCTGCCGCCGTCATTTGTCATTTGGCTCATTTTCATTCCCCCTTTTGTAGAACCACCTTTTTCACAATTTTTTCCACCTGTGCGGTTGCGATTCACGGCAGGTTTCAGGAAGCTCATAGATGCGTCACGCTTGCATGTAAGCAGACATGAGCTTCCCGAAACTGCCCGAATCAGGCAGCCCACCCTTAAATGAGCAAAACAGGAGCAGCCTTTTTTGCTGCGACTGCCAGCAAGCTGGCAGGTTTTGCGAATTTTGTGGGGTTGGCTGCCGTGAATCGCAATTTCAACCGCACAGGTGGAATTTTTCCTCTTTATATTTTTTTGCATTTACCTGAAAACGTCCAGGAAAATGTAAATTCCTCCGGGTAAAGCCTGTCTTTTTCCAGGCATTCCGCCCCCCAGCTGGCGCTTCCAAGTCCATGCTGCCTGTAATCCAGATTCAGATAAATATCCTCGTCCGGCTCAAGCTCGTTCGTGTGGGCCGCGTTCGCAAGCATTTCCTGCGTATAGTGCAGCGCTCCGAATCCAAACGGCTCCTCTCCTTCGATTCTAAGCGCATGGCCTTCCTGCGTGTAGAACTCTACCCATCTCGTATCTTCGTGGTTCCCCGTTTCCTGTGGAACCACATATGGGAAGTAGAAATCTGTCACACTGCTTCGGTAATATCCGATACGATTGCCTTCCTTACAGTCCGCGTAAGTCTCAAACGGACCTCTTCCATACCATCCGACCTGTTCGCAGGTGTTCGGAAGTACAAACCGCAGACCTATCCTGGCAAATGTTTCCGGAAGCTGACAGCCAACCGGGACGCCCTGATATTTCACCTCCACTCTGCCGTCCGCGCAGATCCGGTATACTGCATTCACCAAAACCTTCCATTCCAGAATGATCGGGGCATAGAACTGTTTCACCTTAATAACAACTTCATCCGCCCCTTCTGCTGCTGATACGTGTTCCGTCACGTTGCAGACCGCCTTTAGCATCCCGTCTTCCCAGATTTCTTTTGCGTTTAAATCATTATCTACCGGGGCGCGGTAGAAATTCATCCCAAGCCCGTCTTTGAGAAGGACTTCCCCCTGGTATTCATATCCGCAGAGATTGCCGTGGATCCTGTCAAAACTTACCTTAAAATCTTGTCCGGTGATACGAAGGATACCGTTTTCATCGGAAACCGTAAGCGCTTTTCTTATCTGTTCCTGATATTCCTGCCGTTCTTCCCCGGTCCTGTCTTTCGCCTCCCACAATAATTCCTGATGGAACGCCGTCTCGTATTCTTCTTCCGCGGTCCAAACCGGCCTCTCCCGGTAGACAACGCTGATATTCAGCCAATAATCGTACGCACATTCCTCTGGATCGGAGGGCGCTACCTCCACTAGTTCTTCTTCCTCCCACAGGCGTATCGCTTTCTTTGTGTGAGGTTCAATTTGGACAAACGCCGCTTCTTTTTCCCACAGAACGCCTTCTTCTGTCTCTATTTTTACAATCGCTTTCAAATGATCCAGTGTCAGAAAATCATATTTGTTCTCAACAATAATGGTTCCTTTTTCTCTGTCCAGCCCCAAAAACCGCACCGGTTCCATTACTTTCTTTACCTGCAGGATTGCCGGGGTCTGGCGCCTGTCCGCCTGCAGAAGACCGTCGCAGCAGAAAGCCCCGCTGTTGGGATAATCATTATAGTCGCCCCCATATGTATAGTAATCCGTTCCATTTTTATCGGTTTTCTTAAGACCGTGGTCGATCCACTCCCAGATAAAACCGCCCTGCAGCCTTGGGTACTTCTCATAAATTTCCCAATACTCCTTAAGTCCCCCCGGTCCGTTCCCCATGGCATGCGCATATTCACATACAATATGCGGTTTTGCCTTGGAGCTGTCTTTTCCAAGCGCCTCAAGCTGGCGATGCCTTGTATACATCGAGCTGTATACATCCGCGATCGAAGCGTCTCTGTCCTCTTCATAGTGGACCAGCCTTGTTGGGTCGTACTCCTTTACAAACTTCCCGGCGGTCACAAACGCGGTTCCGAATCCGGATTCATTTCCCAGCGACCAGAAGAGGACCGACGGATGATTCTTATCCCGCCTTACCATGCGTTCAGAGCGGTCGATATAGCTCTCCTCCCAGAGAACATCGTCGCTGATGCGGTTCATTTTCTTTGTAAACGTCATCTGGTTGCACTCTAGATCCGCTTCTTCCATCACATAGAACCCAAGCGCGTCGCACAAATCCAAAAATGCCGGGGACGGGGGATAGTGCGCGGTACGTACCGCGTTGATATTATTCTGTTTCATCAGATATAAGTCCGCCAGCATATCTTCTTTTGTGATGCAGCGCCCCTCTTTTTCATTCCAGTCATGACGGTTCACGCCCTTTAATTTTAACGGGCAGCCGTTTATATAAAAGAGGCCGTCTTTCAGGCAGATTGTCCGAAAACCGTTCCTGCAGGAGTACGCCTCGATCAGCTTCTCCCCTTCTCTCAGTTCAATCACTGTTTCATAGAGATAGGGGCGTTCCGCAGACCACGCCTGAACCTCTTCTATCACCTTTTCGAGAGATATCGTCACCCTTCCCTCTTTAACGTTCACTTCCCGGGCGCTCGAAAATATCTTTTTCTCTTTGTCCCATAATGTCGTTATAATCTGGAATGGTTTCCCGGACTCTTCCCTATAACCATTGTTTTCCACGATCAGGTCCATATTGTAAATTCCGCTCCTGCCGTCCTCCTTAAGGAGCGCGTCGATCTTAAAGTCCAGCACATGCGCCTTTGGTCTTATAATCAGCGACACGTCCCTGATAATCCCCGCAAACCACCACATGTCCTGATTCTCCAGATAGCTGCCGTCAGAATACTTGTATACCTCCACCGCAATTACATTCCGCCCGTTTTTTAAAAGAGGCGTCGCATCAAATTCCGCGGTATTGCGCGGTCCCTGGCTGTAGCCCAAGGGCCGGCCGTTAACCCACACATGATACGCGCTCTCCACTCCGTCAAACCGCAAAATATATTCTCTGTTTTCTTCTATTTGAAGCTCGATTTCCCTCCGGTACACGCCTGTCGGATTATCGTTTTGAATCGCCGGGTCGTCCGTAATCGGAAAAAGCGCGTACGCATCATTGTAATGCGGCTTACCATACCCGTGAAGCTGCCAATGCCCCGGAACCGGCATCATCCCCCATGCCTGGTCGTCATATAGTTCATCTGTACACTCCTTCGGCACGAGAAACGGGGACGTAAAATACGCGAACTTCCACTCCCCGTTCAGAAGGATGTAATTGCCGCTCTCCTCTTTTTTGAACGTCCTCGCAGCTTCCACGCTCTGAAACCCGCAGTAAAACGGCCGCACCCACAAGCGGTTCCTTCCAAGTACCTTTACATTATTCCAATCCTGATGTCTGTATTCAAACTCCATGTCCTTCCTCCCGATTAAGAGTACTCTCCCGGCAGCTTTCCCTGATAACCAATTTATTAGGAACTACCAGTTTTACCCCTTCTTCCCTCTTTGTCATGATCCGATCCGTCAAAAGCCTTGCCGCCATAGTTCCTGTCAAATGATTGTAAATCCGTACGCTCGTCAACGGCGGCGTCACAAATGCGGCCGTCTGAATATCGTTACAGCCTATAATCGCAACCTCATCCGGCACGCCCACCCCGTTTTCCTTCAGTGCCCGCATAAGCCCTATCGCCATATTGTCATTTTCCGCAAATATCGCCCGGGGAAGCTTTTGTTTCTCTTTTAATATCTTTTCTCCAAGCTCGTACCCGTGCTCAATGAGGCTGTTCTTCGCCAGCCAGACGAACTCCTCACGAAACCGCCCCTTATCCTCCATCATTTTCCTGAAGTAACGGTATCTGTCGTCTTCCTGCAGCCCTCCCGCAATCCGGATACCATAAGTGCCGATATAACCTATCTCTTCATAACCATTCTGCTCAAAACAGTCTAACGCTTTCTTAACAATGCTCTCAAAGTCATTAATTACATAATCCGCGTCCAGTTCCCCTTCTCTGAGCTGGAAATCAGCGCAGACAACCGGAAGCCCCATATCCTTAATCGTTGTCCGCAGCCCTTCGAGCCGAAACCAGTTCCCTGGGTGCCCTACAAGGATAACCCCTCGGAAACTGCCAATCTCCTCCAGCCCCTTCTCGACGGAATCATAGAAGAACTCCACTGCCTGAAACCCATTCTTCTCCAGCTCATTCTTCGCATTCAGCCTTACAATCTGATAATAGCTGTCCTCCACCTCAGTCAACTCGTTATATAAAAGGAACACCCCTACCTTTCCTCTTGAAAGAGGGGCTATCGTATCCTGCTCCAGCCAATTCTGGGAACGATATCCAAGTTCATCCGCTGCCCGCAAGATTTTCTGCCTGGTTTCCTCCGAAACAGAAAATGTTCTGTCCTGCTTTAAAACTCTCGATACCGCCGCTTGGGATACCCCCGCTTTTTCTGCCACATGTTTTAAAGTCATAATTTTTACCTCTTTTTAGTAAAATTTTTACTAATTTTTTAGTTTGTTTTTCCTGAATATCATCTTTTTTTCATATCTCGACTATACTCTTTTATTAGTAAAAAATCAATATATTTTTGTGATAAACTCATCATTTTTCGCAATTTGCACATTAATTCGCCCTCGTTTTTGTATATAATGCACATTTCCCGGCGTTCCTGCAGGCTTCCTGTTTTACTAAATTTTACTAAAATTTCAGAGTGAGCATAAAAACCTCAGCGACGGCTTTATTCTTGCCACCAAAAACAGACAATGCTATAATGAGTACTTAGCGAGGTATTACACGAGCTATAGTACGAATTACCCCGCTCTGCGGGGTGGAGTATGAAAGCAATGAGCAGTGCCAAAACAGAGGAGGGCAAATCGCCTGTTTACAGGCAGATTTGGCATACGCTGTTTGATAGGGCGAATGCCCGTGAACGAGGAAGCCAGAGGCTTACGAGTGGGCGCTGCGAAGGAACGCCCGAGCTTTCGCGCGAATTACCCCGCTCTGCAAGGCTGCGTATTGGATGAAAAGAAAACGATTCGGAAAGAGATTTATAATATCATGTCTTCATTAAGCAATTTTTTAGCTGGATATTTGGACTCCCTGACAGGGCATCTGGCGCTGGCGGCTTATCTGCTAGCTGTAACAGACGAACGTGCGGTGTGGCGGCGGCTGAAAAAACTGCCGCCCCTGCTTTTATCTCCCCTCATTGCCCTCCTGCTTTCTATTGGGCTTTCCACTGTCCCGGAACTGAAAATGGTTCAATATTTCATCTCCTCTTTCGCCGTTCTTGTCATGTGTACCTTTTGGGTACGGTGGACATGGCAGTTCGGGTTTTGGCAGGCTCTCGCCTCCGTCTGTATGGCGGGTATTTTTCAGGTGGCCGAGTCCTCCCTGTCCGTTGTGCTGCTCCGGGAAACCCCATTGAATAAAAGTTCCCGGCCTGCGGTGATCTTAGGGATATTAGGGCTGTATCTGGGCATCAGCATAGCCGCTGCCCTGCTGCTGTACAGGCTGCGGTTCGGAAAATGGTTTCGTCTGCTGCTTAACAGCGAATCCGCTCCTTGTCGGACAGCCTTTCTCCTGTTCACTCTGGAGGCTGTTATGGAAGTTCCTCTCCGATTGGCAACCGGTGTTGAATCTCGATTTTTGCCATTCTACTACTTACTGGTAACAGCAATGGTAATTCTGATGGCAGTACTGGTGGTCTACCTGGCCCAGCGGTTCGATACTGCCCGGAAAATGCAGGCGCAGCAGGATGTCATCGTTCAGCAGCGGCTTTACGAGCAGGACCTGGAAGCCATCCGGCAGGAAGTGCGCGCTTTCCGCCATGACTACAAAAATCTTCTGGCAGGACTGTCCTTGCAGGCGGCGGAAGGAGAACTGGAGGGGCTGCGCCGTAAGCTGTCCGAACTGGACAGCGGGTTTGACCTGCGGCTCGGAGAAAAAATCCAGGCTTGTACCCAAATTGGAAATTTGCGCATCCCAGAAGTCAGAAGTCTCTTTTTAAGTAAGCTCACCCTCATGCGGGAGAATAAAGTGGAATGCCGTCTCGAAGTGCTTTATCCTGTAGATTCCGTGGATATGAACGTATGGGATTTTGTCCGCTGCCTGGGTATCCTGATCGATAACGCTATGGAGGCCGCACTGGATACAGATCAGCCTTGGGTAGAGATCGTGCTGCTGGCCCAGGACGGCCGGGTGTTTCTTCGGGTATCCAATTCCTATACGAATATCATTGAACCTGTAAAAATGTGGAACGACAGCTGGTCCACCAAGGGTGCGGGCCGGGGACTGGGCCTGTCCGGCTATCAGCGTATTCTGGAAGGCTATCCCAACGCCTCCCCCTGCACCAGTTGGGAGAACGGTACATTTATTCAGGAGTTGACTGTGGAGGGAAAGATATGATAGAAATTTACCTTTGCGATGATGAGGACGCTGTCCGCCGCCAGATTCAGACAGCCCTGGAGCGGAAAATATGTGTAGAAAACTATGATATGAAGGTGGTGAGCAGCACAGCCAAGGCACAGGAACTGCTGGATGCGGCGAAAAGCAGTAAACAAAGCGTATACTTTCTGGATGTGGAACTAAAGGATGAAAAATGGGACGGTTTCCGGCTGGGGCTTGAGCTTCGGCGGCGGGACCCTCATGGTACGCTGGTTTACATCACCAGCTATGGAGACTTGGCCTGGCGTACATTCCACTATCATCTGGAGGTCTTCGACTACATTGTTAAAGGGCCGGAACCGGTTGGAGCGTCAGCGGCACATTGCCTGGAAGAAATACACTCACGCCTGCTGGCAGAACGCCAGACCCCTGTAGACACGTTCACCCTGCGGACAGGAGACATAACGCGCCATGTCCCTTTGCGCGATATACTCTTTTTTGAAACCGCTTCCGCGCCGCATCACGTCTTTCTCCATACACAGAACAGCCGGATGGACTTCTTAGGCAGTCTCAATGAGCTGGAAATTCAGTTAGGGAAAACATTTATCCGCACGCACCGGGCCTACCTGGTTGCGGCAGATAAGATCGAAGCCGTCGATCTGAAACATAATAAGCTGTGGATCGGCGGCCACGAGTGTCTGCTTTCCCGCGCCGGGAAAGCAAAGCTGCGCGGAAAAACAGGAGGGAACCAGTGACAATGTCATTTCGGCTTCCTCCTGTTCCATTTAGGAAATTTTACTGTACATTTGGGAAATCTGAAATACAAGACCTTGTTTATGTGGTATGTTTACAGCGGCATACAACAGAATGAGAAAGAAGGTGAGCATATGGCGAAAGAGCGTTTTGTGGAAGTCTACTCCCAGGGCCTCCTTAATGTGGTAAAGGTCATTGTTGATACGGAAACCGGCGTGAATTACATTTTGGGTTCCCATAATAAGCAGACGGGCACCGGGATGACCGTTTTGGTCGATCAGGACGGCAAGCCCGTCGTCACTCCTGTCAATGATTAAACAATATGGTCAAAAAACGCCTGCTGTCTGGCGGTAAAAGGAACACCGCCGCGCAGCGGGCGTATATTAACGCTCCTCTATTTCGCCAGAGCGGCTTTTTCCTTCACGATCTCTGACACTAAGCCCTCCGACCGCCGCTTTCTGTTCCTCATCGTACTCTGCAATAACCGCATCCTGTCGTCTTCTGATAATTCAGGATAAGTATCCATAAATGCATTCCACTGTCCGACTGCAAGGAACAGCGCCGCCGTCGTTTAACAGCATTTTCGCGATACCCAGAATACTAAGCATTATGGTATTCACCATCGTCTGCGGGAAAAGCCTGTCTGTGAATGCTTTCATAAAATTCTCAAGACCCACAAACTCTCTCTCCCATACCGGCAGTGCAAAGGTTCCTGGCTTCACCTCCTGGAATGCCATCGTCCATCCCCATAACGGCACATACTTGAAAATGATCAGCCAGATCACGAATGGAACGGACATCGCCAGCAGATATCTCTGCCTCCACATAAGCCCCCAGGAAAATTTCTGCTTCATTTCCTTGGGCTTTGCTTCCTTTGCCTTTTTCTTCTTCATACTCTCTAGACCTCCTTTTCTATAGGTATTTCATAAATAAATTATAAAAAAGAGGACTTTTTTCTGATACCACGCTTTTTGTATGCGTTTTGCACTAATTTTTTTACTTTTGAGGAGTCCCCTTTCTCTGAATTGCGGTTGTGGTACGGTACTTTTTTGTGTATACTAAAAAAGAGGTGACTTTGTATGGGAACTTATCTGAATCCTGGAAATGAAAAATTTGCACAGTGCATTAATTCAGAAATATACGTTGATAAAACAGGTCTCATCCGTTACTGTAACCGGATGATCAATTCGCTGCAGAAGTACATCTGTATGAGCAGGCCCCGCAGATTCGGCAAATCCGTGACCGCGGACATGCTGACGGCATTTTACAGCCGGGGTGCGATTCCCGAGAGCTTTTTGAAAATTACGTGCCGGAAATGCTGAATTTATTAAAAAAGTCGTTATTATGGGATTTGGTTGGAGAATATCCAGATCTTAGGTATTTTGATGAAACAAATCTGACACGTACAATGCAGGATATCTATAATCAGACCATGATTCCATTCGTCTTTATCATCGACGAGTGGGACTGCATTTTCCGGGAATACAAATCCGAATCCGACGCACAGAAGATGTACCTTGATTTTCTGCGGGACTTGCTCAAGGATAAGGGATACATCGCTTTATGCTATATGACCGGAATCCTTCCGATCAAAAAATACGGCACGCACAGCGCCTTAAATATGTTCGATGAAATTTCCATGACCCGCGCTCCGTAGTCAGCGCTATGCGGTTTAGAAAATTTCAGTTCTATTGGAACCAGACTGAGACCTTCGAGGCGCTTCGCTCTTATATCGACCTGAATTTTGAAGGGCTGAAAGACGCGGTCATCGACATGATGAACGGCAGGAACCGTATTGCTATAGATGCGAGGAGCTTTACAAACGATATGGTAACCTTCCATTCCAGGGATGATGTGCTGACGCTCCTTGTACATTTGGGCTACCTGGGATACATAAGCGACACCGGGGAGGTCTTCATCCCGAACCACGAAATATTGAATGAGTATGTGACCTCCATCAGTAATCCCGACTGGGGCGAAGTCCCAAAAGCGCTTGAAAATTATAACGGGAACCTGCTTCTGGTTGGCGTAAATTATGATGAAAAGACAAAAAAGCACTCCTGCATAATTGAATCCTATCAGGTATCATAGTATAATAGGAGCACTTGGCGAGGTTTCCCACGAGCCTAGTGCGAGTTACCCCTGTGGGGTAATAGGGACACAGAAAAGTACTAACATGAAAGGAGTAGAAAAATGGGACAAAACGGAAAAGACTATGTAATCCAGAAAGTAAAAGAACTGATAAACGCGCCTTCCTGCTGCGCCGATGCAAAGGAGGCTGCCCAGAACTGGCTTGACGCCATCGGAACCGAAAAGGAAGCAGAGCAGGCTAAGAATATGATTGCAGAGCTGGAAATGGATATCGTTACGGTTGACGATCTCATTGCCTTTGCGGGTTCTGACGCCGGGGCAAAAGTATTTGGCGAGGAAAAGGCGAAAGAAGTAGCCGCGCACGGAAAAGAACTTAAGGCTTCCGGCGCAAAATACTGCGACTGTCCCGCCTGCTCCGCTGTAGAAGCTATTCTTGAAAAGAAAGCAGAAATCTTGTGATTTCAGATTATCCGACCTGCACTTGCGCGCAAAGTGCAGGTCTTTTTATACTTCTATCTTTGCCAACTCATTTTTTATAAATCAATCAGGTAAACCCTGACACTTTATGTCAAGGTTTGTTTTTTTCATATATCAATCTCGCATGCTCCGCCAGCAAATCTTTCAGATAAACAGGTTCGACCACATCTACCTTTGTCCCGAAAGAAAGCAAAAAGCCTATCAGCCAGCCATCCTCCGGCATGGATACGGATACGATAAAATCACCGTTCTCCTGCCGCTCTACCTGTGCTGCGTCGAACTCATCATAAACACGGTACGCCATTTCCCTTGGAAAACGAAGGACAATCTGATTATACTTATCCTTATCTTGCTCCGCCAGATTCTCCTCAGGATAAGAATGGTACAGAAAACCTTCCCTCAAAACTTCAAGGTCTAGTATCCGATTTAATTTAAATATACGATAATCCTGCCTTTCCATACAAAATGCTTTCAAATACCAGGCCTTTGTTTTGTAGACCAGCTTTAACGGCTGTACAACTCTCTCACTGGCAGCTTTATAAGAACCTGCATAGAGGAGCTTTACCTGTTTACGGTGAATCACTGCTGATTTCAGCAATTCAAATTTCTCATTATCATTCCCTTCATTCCCCCATCTGGAAAAATCCAGCTCAAGCCAGTCTTCCGAACTGAACTGAAAAAGCGCGGAAAGCTTCTGCAATGTATCGCTTTTTCCGATACTCTGAGTAATATTCAAACTTTGTACCGCTGTAAGAATCTCCTCTTTTTCCTCTTTCGACAGCACAGCCTTGTCCAGGACAAAACCGTCCATCAGATGAATACCTCCATTCCGCCCTGTTTCCGCATAGACGGGAATCCCGGCCCCGCTTAAAGCATCAATATCCCTGTAGATCGTTCTGACTGATACTTCAAACTTCTTGGCCAGCTCCGGCGCCGTGACCTGCCCTTTATTAAGAAGATGGTATACAATTTTAAATAACCTGCTCTCCTGCATCCGATGTCCGCCTCTCCAAATCAACACCATTTCCAACATTTTGTCTTGTCTGCATATCCTTTTTAGTATTATCTGAGAATCACACTATCTTGTTTAATATGTATCTGCTATAATAATTTTGAAAGTAAAAAACATGCCTACCCGGATAGCCGGGGGACGTGCGCATGCCCGTTCCGAGCCTGTCGGAAGGTGGTGATATTATGAGTACATATGAGGAATTCCTGTTGATCGTAACCGTTGTGTTGCCCATTGTGGAAATTCTAAATTATACCCATAAGAAATAGCCGTCCTGCTCCCTGACAAAGTAGACGGCTACCTCTTGATAGTTTCGTTATAAATCTTCGCCGGAGCGGGTGAGTCGCATTCACCTTCCGACTATCCTGTTAAGCATATTATAGCCAATCTCATGAGATATGTCAAACTTTTTCCAGCTCTTCGCGCACGCCTTGCTTTCATTGTGCGGTGACGCGTCCACAGGCGGGCGTATGAAAAGGTTTTAGTATCAAATTAATATCACGTCATAAAGCCAGAGGGGGAATAGAAATGAGAAAACCAAAGATAGGAATTGCCGCAAACATTTTAATTATGGATAAAGGACCGGAAGTGTTGTTTGGACTCTACCGGGCATATGTCAACAACGACTATGTCGAAAGCCTGGAAAAGAACGGCTGTGTCCCCGTACTGCTCCCGGCGCTCCACAATACAGACGACGCCCGGGCGCAGCTTGAAGGACTGGACGGTCTGCTGCTCTCCGGCGGATACGACATCGACCCTATGTTGTACGGCGAGCCGCCGCGTAAAGAAATCGGTTTTACCATGAACGAGGTAGACCTGCATTATATCGCACTGATAAAAGCCGCAGACGAGATAGGGCTTCCAATATTCGGCATATGTAAGGGAATGCAAATGTTGAACGTTGCGTTCGGAGGAAGCGTCTACCAGGATATTCATTCGCAAAAGCCCGACAGCTATCAGCACACACAGAATGCTCCCCGTTATTCTCCAACTCACACGGTAAAAGTAGAAGAGGGAAGCTTTCTCTCCGGTGTGCTTGGAAACAAAGTAATGGTTAATTCATTCCACCACCAGGCTGTAAAAGACATTGCCGAAGGCTTCCGTGTCACAGCAGCGTCAGAAGACGGCGTCGTGGAAGCCATCGAAAGGACAGACGGCTCTTTTGCCCTCGGGGTCCAATGGCATCCTGAGATGATGGCAAAATTTGATAACGAAGATATGGCCCGGCTCTTCCAGGCGTTTGCCAGAATATGCGAGGAAGCATAGAGGACTTAAGACTTGGCTCGACGATGTCTAGGACAAATCCTATTATACGGTCTTTTTTAGTATGGTAATCTGGAAAATCAAAATTTCAGACCGTATCATCTAAAAAATCAGATTCACTTTTATTACTATATTCATAGACAGGTATATGATAACTATTCCTTCTTGCATATTGGTATGCTTGAAGGAATAGTGGATTAAATTCAATCTACAAAAGCAATATTGAACCCCGCCTGTTCAAATCCCAAGTCAAGCACGCCTAATCCTGCAAAAAAGCAAAATATCTATTCTCCGGAATTAAACTTAACAAGTTTTTCCCAATCAATACTGCCGTCTTCTGTGCAAAAATCATTTGAAAACTCACGGACTAACCGATTCGATGCTTTCATATAACTTTCTTGAAAGCGTGCCACATATTTTTCAGGCAAGTCACCCATATATTCAATTAGTTTAATATAGAAGTCCTCTTCACCAGTAAGTTTCCACCAGAAATTTTTCCCGGCAAGTTCCTGGTATATTTTTGGTTTGCCGCGCCCAGAATCTTTTTTCTTTCCATAGCAGTAGCCTATATAGGCTTCATAGCGGGCTTTGGCCTGTTGCGCCAGCTTTGAGGCTGCCATGAAGTTTTGTTCCTGCCTTTTTTTACTGTCAGCATTAAATACAGAGGGGCCGCTTTTGACAGCAATGGCTGCTATGGTATTGTTCTCATTATCTTGGATCATGATGTCAATGCCTTCCGCTAAAGCTTTGTTTCCATTGCTGGCCGCTATAGCGACAGGCTCAAAAAAACAGTTTCCAAAGATAGTTTCTTCACTGGAGCTTACGAATGCTGTAAGGACAGAATCCACAATATCTGATGCGCTTTGCATTGCTTTGGCACGGTACAGGTATGGATTCTTACGTTTCATTACTTTGTTTATATTTAAGGTATCTATTTTGCTGATAAGGCTTTCGTAAAAAGAGTCAAGGGCCTGTGCAATAGCCTGCACTACTGCCTGCTCATTGTATGTTTTGTTTTCCAATGCAATCCCCTCCTAATTCAATAGCATATTTTATCCGGCTGTGGATGTTTGTCCCACGGAAACGTTTTGTCTGGATAGCCGCGTTATGGTCGGCAGCCGCAATGATCGCTTTTCCAAGGGCAACGGCTAAACCCACAGGTACAGCATTGCCAATCTGTTTGTATTTTGCGGCGGTTGTCCCCATAAATTTCCATTCATCTGGAAATTGTTGTATCCGGGCATATTCCTGGACGCTTAACGGGCGGTTTTGTGTGGGGTGGCACATCATGGTTGCCTTTTGGACAGGCGATGTGACCAGGGTAGGGGAAGGCTGGTTAAAAGAAAGCCTCCTGTAAAAGCCGACTTTTCCCCCGCCGGATTCATAGGCGCCGCCCATGGCCTGCTTGATCAGTTCTGGTGGCAGGCTGCGCCAGTTCCCACCTTCAGGCACTAATTTTAGGAATTCTAAACGGTCATTGCTAAATGGGGTGTATTCCCCACAGTCATATTCCAAATCTTTGATGATGTCATTTAAAGTCTGCCATCGGTAACTGCTGTCTTGATGCATTTGAAAATGCGTAGGTATGGGAAGGAAAATATCTTCGTTGTCCCTGCTGCCGATTAAAACAAAGCGTTCACGGAATTGTGGCACGCCATAATTAACAGCGTCCAGTAACCCATATACTGTTTTATAGCCTAATTTTCTAAATTCAGAAAGGATGACATCGAGCACGGTTCCCAGTTTTTGTTCAGGGTCTTCCTTGTCCCGTTCGGAAAGGGGGACATGTTTTAACGGGGCAGACATGATCCCTTTTACATTTTCCATTATAAAGAATCTGGGGCGTATGTAATCAATCATCCGGATGAAATCCATAAATAAGCTGCCACGGGGGTCATTGATGCCCAGCCGTTTCCCTGCTGTAGAAAATGGCTGGCAGGGCGGGCCTCCACAGATTAAGAATGGCTCCCCAGGGGAAAGGCGGGTGAAATCCAATAATTGCTGGGGCTGGATTCCGCGGATATCGCCTTCTATAACGTTATGCCCATTTTCACGCATTGTAGCTACGCAGGAAAGGTCGAAATCCTGTCCGACAACTACGTTTAAGCCGGCTTTTTCCAATCCAATATCAAGCCCCATAGCCCCTGAAAACAGGGATATGGCATCCCTATTTTGCACATTGTCTTTATATCGCAAAATATTCATTTAAATCCTCCATCAGACTTTATCCCCGTTAGGGAGGATAAAATTCCTTTCAAAAGTACAGTCCAAAACATGGGCAATGTCTTCCAGATCACGGATTGTAAAACTTTCTCTTTTCATCTTTGAATTAAAATTCTGGGGTGTAGTTCCAATACGCCGCGCTAATCCGGCAACGCTGATATTTGAACGGACACATAATACCTTTATCTGTTCTGAAATAGTCATGCGGGTACTCCTTGATAAAGCCAACAATTATTTTGATAATATAAAAATTTTATTTTATGTTATCAATATAGTCCATTTCCAAATCGATTATATCATCAGAAGCTCCGATTTGCAACTCAAACCGTAAATCGTCGATAGCCTCAATGCATCCGGAGATATTCTTTAAAATGTCCTGTCCCCAAAAATGGATGGGTACCCAGTCCATTGCTATTAGTTTTAGGTCAGCCTCCCGGTCACGTGCCATATTACGTTCTATTTTTCTAATCCAATAGTCTTTGTTTTTGCCAAGCCGTTGTTTCTTTACCTCCCAATTATACCCATGGAAAAATTCACTGTCGCAAAATATAGCGATTTTATATTTTGTTATAGCGATATCAGGGGAACCAGGTAGGGCTTTATAATTTTTTCTATACCGGTAGCCTTTATGCCATAAGGCTTTACGTAAAGCTATTTCAATCTTTGTATCTGTGCTTTTGATATGGCTCATAGTGCGGCTTCTCTGTTCAGGTGTCATTGTATCCATAAAAACCCCTTTCAATTGATCGGGTTTATAAATCAGCTTAGTTGTTGTGTATCAATAATACCGCAAATAACTGTTAAATGGAAGATTGAATATTTTTGATAGATTTTGTATGAATGACAAACAAAGGATAGCAGACGGTTCAAAGATGTTGTTTTTAAAAATACCGTTGCGGAGAATTTTCCTGACAACGGTATTTTTCATATCCTTTATTTATTACCCTTTCCTCTCCCCCTTTATCTTTTCATTCGCCTCCTCCACGTTCATCCTTGAAAGCACAATCATGATGAGCACGTCAATAATAAGGGGAAGCCATAAATACATGATATGCAGCATATCGATACAGGACTGCGGCTGAACCTCAAGCTTACCGTCGAACTTACTGAACTCCAGAAGCCAGCCTGCCGCCGCCGTACCAAGTCCCCCTCCCAGCTTCACGCCAAGCGAAGTGCAAGAATACATCGTCCCGTCTACTCTCTTCCCCTTTGTCAAAAAGGTATATTCCGAGCAGGACGCGATCACCGCGTTCATATCCCCCTGCCAAGGTCCCTGTCCAAGCGCGGCAAGCGCCGTAAACGCGAGCATCATCGGGACGCTTCCTATATACCCGGCAAAGACCACGAGCGCCCTGCCAAAGACAGCGATCATATATCCCCTTAAATTCAGCTTATACATCCCTTTCCACCTTCCTACCAGGGCAGGCGTGAAGACAAGCGCGATGATCAGCGGAATATTGGACGCCCAGGAAAATATACCGTAAAGGTTCTCGTTTTTCAGCACGTAGGTCATATAATAGATACCAGAATTGATCATCGCCGTGTATAATTGCTGCAAAATATATACACCGCATATCATCAGATAGTATTTGTTCGCCGCAAGCAAACGAAACGCCCCGGCAAGCCCATATTTTTCTTCTTCTGCTTTTTCCCCGCTGGTTAATTCTTCCTCCGGCAGTTCCTTTACCGAAAAAACGGAAACTGTATTGACTATCAGACCGATCCCGGCATAGACAATCGCTACAGTCCTCCAGGCAGCCGCTCCGCCGCCGCATTTTGCGACAAAACCGATCGTCACTGACTGGATGAGCAGGCTTGTCGCAAACGCGAAGATAAACCGGTAAGACCCCATCTGCACCCGTTCTTTACTGTTCTTTGTGACTAAAGAAGTAAGGGCCGAATATGCGATATTATTTGCCGTATAAAATACACCGTTCAACAATGTATACGCAATAAAGAACCATGCGTACTGTGCGGTGCGTCCCAGGCTTTCCGGTACCGCAAAAATCGCCGCCAATGTGACCGCACAGCCGATGTAGCCGTACAGCATCCAGGGCCTCGCCTTTCCAAGCCGGCTTTTGGTCTTATCGATCATCGAGCCGAAGAAAATGTCAGTGAAACCATCAAATAATTTTGAAACCGCAATCAATGTACCTACGATACCTGCCGAAAGCCCGACCGTATTGGTCAGATAGATCATAACAAATGAGGATAAGAATGCATATACTACGTTGCCCGCAATATCCCCGGAACCATATCCCACTTTGTTGTACCACTTCAAATATGTCTTTTCTTCCATAAGAAGGACACTCCTCTCTGCTTTTTTAGTTGTCTGTTGCTCTTGCTTCCAGAAACCTTTTCCGGAGTTATGCATGCTTAAGCTTCCGGAAGCCTATTGAACCGGTCGGATTGCCGACGGATCAAATCATGTTAAGATGTACGGTACTAATTGAAATTCAAAACAGAATTTCTCATCATCAAACCGGTATTTTTCCATCACTTCTGGCCCGCAGCTATTGGAGCCGATTCCATTTAGTGCATAATCCAGGCATAATACCGTATTTCCTGATTCTTCTAACTCAAAATTGTGCGCTTTTCCCTCCAATTCTTCCTGCGTATAGACAGACGCGTTAAATGAAAACTTTCTGTCCGCTGCTGCCGCAAGTCCAAATATTCTTCCATCAGCGTCCGCACCGCTGCTGCCTATACCGTCTCTCTCTTTACCGTTTCTCTCTATACTGCCGCCCTCTGTGCTGCAGATTTGTACATAGTCGCAGTCAAAGTGGCTTCCATTTTCCTGAGGACGGATATAGTCCTCATGTAACTGGGGTACCTTTGCGTGGTAAAGCCCATGTCCCGCGGCCCTGTGTTTATCGCGGTAGCTTTCCATCGGCCCGCAGCCATAGTAAGAAACATTTTCAAACTCTCCGGGCAGGAAAAGACGTACTCCAAACCTGGGAAGCTCCGGGAACTCCGTGTTCCTGGAAACATCCAACTTCGCGTGGACGCCGCCCCTGCCGTCTATCGTCCAGACCGCGCTTAGATCAAGTATACGCTGGACCGTCGGCGCCAGGACCGCCGCCTTACTTTCAATCACAATCTTTCCGTCCGACTGCCGCAGAACCGTATCATACGCCCTTGCATACGCCTCATGGTAATGCGCTTTTTTCCACTCTTCTTTTATATACATATCGTTGTCGGCGGGCGCTCTCCAGATATTCAGCTGCATCGGCCTGTCCAGATATTCCCTTCCGCCATAAATCATGCTTTCAAACAAACCGCTCTTCTTACTGTATATGTAAACGAACCCGTTTCCTTTTACAACTATTTTTCCGTCCGTTTCCGCAACATCCCACACTCCTGCGGTATCCAATCCATCCATCCCGCGCTTCAGCAGCTTTACAGCCCCCTGGTTCCTTCCATCCTCATTTTCCAGAAGAATCTCGTCAAATCCAAGTATATGCTCCGCCGGGACCAGAGACGTTTCCCTGCGAAGCTGATAAATAATTTTTAAATACACTCTCCCGGCGCTCGGTATTTTCACATCCAGTTCAGTCACAGACTCAGCGTGAGGAGGTATCGAAAATTCCGGAAGCTCCCCCGTTTCCACACAGACGCCGTCGCAAGTCACCTCATAGCGGATCACGGCATAGTCTTTCAGATCAATAAAATCCAGATAATTACGCAGTTTCAGCTCCTTTGTCTTTGTATCATAGGAAACCACTCTTGCCGGACGGTGTACATTCTTATATTCCAGCAGGCCCGTATGCGGCGTGCGGTCGGGATAAACAAGACCGTCCATACAGAAATTCCCGTCATGTACCGCTTCATTATGATCTCCGCCGTATAAATATTTTATCTTCCCGTTTTCTGCCTTTCCGGCATAGACCGCATGGTCGCACCACTCCCACACAAACCCGCCGCACATCATGTCATTGCCGTGAATAAGCTGGAAATAGTCCTCAAGATCGCCAGGGCCGTTCCCCATGGCATGGCTGTACTCTACTAGAAGAAACGGCTTACTTCCATCTTTTTCAAAATACTCCTCAATATCGGCAAAGCACGGATACATTCTGCTGTACAGATCAAGGTCAGAATAATCATACACAACGTCACTTTTCCGGTAGCGCGCGCTCTCATAGTGCGTGATCCTTTCCGGGTCAAATTCCTTAGTCCAACGGAGCGCCTTTTCAAAATTGCAGCCGTATGCACTCTCATTTCCCATAGACCACATCAGGATGCACGGGCGGTTCTTATCCCTCTCCACCATCCTCTGCACACGGTCTAAAACGGCTTCCTCCCAAACCGGATCATCCGCGATCCGCTCATTCCAGCCTTCGTTCCGGTTCTCGTCAGTATCCTCTTTGTAATACAGCATAGACGGACCATGAGCTTCGATATCCGCCTCGTCCATCACCATAAATCCATATTTATCACACAGTTGGTAGAAATACGGCGCATTCGGATAATGACTGGAACGGATGGCGTTGAAATTATGCTGTTTCATCATAGCAAGATCCTTCATCAGCTGCTCTATACTGATAGCAAAACCTGTGACCGGATCCGAATCGTGCCGGTTTACACCATGGAACTTTATCTTTTGTCCGTTCAGATAAATAACTTTATCCTTGATCTGAATCGTCCGCAGCCCCACATGATCCGTAATGACCTCATTTTCCGTCTCCAGGACAATCGTATATAAATCAGGGCTTTCTGCGCTCCACAGCACAGGATTCTTAATTTCCAGTGAAATATGATTTTCCTGGACTTTCCCGGATGCCAGGGCATTCCCCTGCTTATCATAGACAGTAACCTTTGTATCCACCGGACTGGAAATATAAGAAATATCTAAGTGGATCTCCGCCTCATTTTCATGTACCGCCGTTGTAATTCGATAATCGTTGATAAATCTCTCTGGTCTTTTTAGCAAATATACATCCCGGAAAATCCCGCTCATCCGGAACTTATCCTGATCCTCCAGATAACTGCCGTCGCACCATTTCATAACAAGTACTGAAAGAACATTTTTCCCTTCCTTCAATTCCGGTGTAACATGAAATTCACTCGTCGCGTGGGATACCTGGCTGTACCCGGCATAGGCTCCGTTGAGCCATACATAAAAGCATGAATCCACCCCTTCAAAATTCAAGTACGCTTCCGGGGCCCGCCTGTCCTTGTGATACTCGAATTCATACACATACGCGCCGCACGGAATATCCTGCGGAACAAAGGGCGGGTCGAACGGGAACGGATACCGAATATTCGTATACTGATGGGAATCATATCCCTCCGTCTGCCACATGCCGGGAACCTTGATCGTATCAAAACCAGATGTGTCATAATCCTCCTTGAAGAATGGCTCTTTCACATCATAAATACTCTCAAAATACCGAAACCTCCAATCTCCGTTCAATAACTGAAAACGATCCGACTCCTCCCGGCGCTCTGCCAGATGGTCCATCCTCCTTGACGCAGGAATGTAATACGCCCTGGGCGGCATCGTTCCTTCATGCAGGAGCTTCGGATTCTCATAATACCTTGGAACTATCATCTACCTGGCCTCCTTTTTATTTCTGGTCTTACCCCACAAGGGGGTATTCGTACTAAAGCTCGTGTGTTCCCCCACAGTGCTCACTCGCAAGCCTTCGGCTTCCTCGTTCACGGGCGTTCGCCCTCCTCTGTTTTGGCACTGCTCACTGCTTTTGTGGATATTATATAAAATCCCTCCCGCAAAGTCCATGGACATGAATGGACAAATCATGCACAAAGTTGTACAATAATGAGTACTTAGCGAGGTATTTCACGAGCTTTAGTACGAATTACCCCCTTGCGGGGTAGAAAATACTCCCGGAGGTGAGATGTATGTATATAAATTCGGCCTACCTAAACAACTCCCGTCTGGATTTTAAGGACAAGACAAGACCGCTTATTGTGTCTAGCTGCGGTACATACCGCCTTTATACACGGTTCAAACTGCCGACCTTCCGTCCGAGGGGAAGATTAGATTATCAGATCATATATATTTCCTCCGGAATCGCACATTTTCACTTTGATAATGCAGAAAATGATACGATCGTCTCCGCTGGAAATATGGTTGTCTACAGACCGAAAGAATTCCAGAAATACGAATATTATGCCGAAGACCAGACCGAAGTATACTGGGTCCATTTCACTGGAGGGCATGTGAAAAATATTCTGAGGAACTACGGCATCAAAGACGATATGCGTGTATTCTACGCCGGTACCTCCCTGGAATATGAAAGAGTATTTAAAAGAATCATCCTTGAGCTTCAGCGCTGCCAGGCGGACTATGAAGAGATGCTGGCTTTACTCCTCCGTCATCTTTTGATCCTCATACACAGACATCTTTCAAAGCAGCGCATACTTAAAAATGAATATCTTGAAAATGAAATGGATGTCGCGACCCAGTATTTTAACGACCACTATAATTCCGATATCAATATTGAAAAATACGCTGCGTCCCACGGCATGAGCGTTAGCTGGTTCATACGCAATTTCAAAGCATACACCGGGACCACGCCGATGCAGTACATCGTTTCCATCCGTATCTCAAACGCACAAGTACTATTAGAGACTACGGCGTATACAGTAAGTGAGATCGGACGTATTGTAGGATACGACAATCCTCTATATTTTAGCCGCATTTTTCATAAACAGAAAGGATTTTCTCCGTCAGAATACAGAAAACAGGTTTTGCAGACTTTATCGTAAAAAGAACTTCCGATCGAGTAGGAGGGAGTGATTAACTTCCGTCCTCTCACACCAATTTCATTAACTGTTTAAAATTAATTCATAAGATGGGTGATATAGTCCTGTAGGTTCATAAAATTCATCACCGACATAATGAAACCCTATTTTACCCAACACTTTTTGAGAAGCAATATTTGGGGGATTATGCCCTGCAAACAACCCTTCTGCTTTCAACACGGTAAAGGCATAGCCCATTACGGCAGTTGCCGCTTCAACAGCATAACCCTGCCGCCAAAACTTTGACCGCAAATGAAAACCTAATTCATATTTTCTGCTTTTATATGGCCTTAAGCCACAACAGCCGATCAATTCCATTGAAGACCTCTCGAAGACAGGCCAGTATTGAACATGAAATTTGAAATTACTATCTATTTCTTTTTTTAGGCGGTTTGCAATGTCGTCTTCACTGAATTTCCCACTGGCACATATGAATCTGGTTACAGCAGGTTCTCCCCAAAGTAATTTGGCCAATTCCATATCATTTTCCTGCCATTCGGAAAATCCAATTCTTTCTGTTGTCAGGAAAAAATCCCTTCCCATTTTCTCACCTCGCAGATTCTGATTTATTTTTCGTTTCTCTCTGGCAAACCAGAATTTTTACCTTTATTTTTAGAAATCAGCCTTGAAAATACTTGGCAATCTCCGTCATCCGGGACATCTGCTTTACCCGGAA